>NZ_JAVJNP010000028.1:0-19780 GCF_040217205.1 Coleofasciculus sp. A1-SPW-01
ATTGTGGTAACTAGACGGCGATAATTTGGCATGGGTTAGTCTCCTTTGCTGGATTGATAGCAGGTTGGACTTTGGCAACGCTCATTTTTGATAATGATAATCATTATAATCACCGATGACAATTTTGTCGTCGGTAAAAAATCGATTTGAGTCAGTTGCCACCGTCCAAATGAACAGCAGGGGACTCAAGTCTGGCGGGTAATGTGTGCGATCGCATTGCTTCGTCCCAATTCTGAGGCGGCGCGAGGTGTTGAGGGGAAACCGTCTCAGGGTCATCAAAGTGTTAGCGCCAGTCTCTGTGAGATGATTAGGGTGGCGGATGAGGAAGAACTGGAAGCCGCTATGCTGCTTTCTTGTCCGTCGTATGGAGAGGGCGTCAAACAGAGGTTGAACGGGTTAAATCGACTCTTTGACTCCCGAACAGTGGGTTACATCTGAATTAAAATGACTGGAAAGTAGGAGGACAAGCAAGCCGATGAGTTTAGTTATTTCTGATGAAATTATTAGGGCAAGTGGATTATCTGAACCTGATTTCCTCTTAGAAATTGTTCTGCTGCTATTTAAGCAGAAAAAAATCAGTCTGGCTAAGGCAAGTCATTTGTTAGGGATACCCCGAATTCGGTTTCAGCACGAATTAGCGTCTCGTCAGATTCCGATTCACTATGATGTGGAGGATTTTGAAACAGATTTAAGCAATTTACGGGCAGCAGGACGGTTGTGATTGTTATTAGTGATACGTCTCCTATTACTAATCTGGCGGCTGTCGGACATTTGTCTTTATTGCAGCAACTCTATGGGGATATCATTATTCCTGTTCTTCATTTATAGAGTTCATCTCTCTTTTAAATAGTCACAGGTAACTGGCTAATTATCTCAAGGTATCAATCCTCAGTAAAGTGAGTATTTATGCTTAGTGTTCTCGGAGACCAACCTGTAACCTATCGTGCTACATATTGAAGTGCGGATTGTGGGTTAGAAATTAGACGACGATGCGCGACAGAGGGGGGACACCAAAATTAGGGAAGGGTGAGGATCACCATTGTAGAGACGTTGTATGCAACGTCTCTACATAAATTCTGTACGCTGTGCTAAGAAATGTTAAGGAGTCTCAAATTCTGACTGTTCCCTGTTCACTGTTCACTGTTCAATAGCTAAGGTAGAAAGATAGTTTGGTCACGTTCCACCGGATCAGGATTCGCCGTTGCCGTAGCGGTCAGCCCAATGATGTATTCATTGCCGTTGAGTTACCGTAGTTAAGTACGAGAGTCACTGTACAAGCCTAGAGTTCAGCCTAGCTGTTCGTTCCCTGCCAGTTAGGGATGATTCTCCTTTTCGATTGTCAGGTGTACATTTACTAATCTGGGAAACATTTCCAACAATGTCTCCAAGCCAATACTACAGCATCACCCACCGACTATGCAGACTATCGAAAAGACAGAAACCAAACTCCTAGAGCTGAAAACCCGCCTGAGTGAGATTACCGATATCGAAGCCGCCGCGTCTTTGTTGTATTGGGATCAGGCAACCTATATGCCGCCCAAAGGCGCATCCGCTCGCGGACGTCAGTTGGCAACGTTGCAACAAATTTCTCATAGTAAATTTACTGATCCAGCCATGGGTGAGCTTCTAGAGGACTTACGCTCCCTAGAAGCCAGTTTGCCCTACGACTCGGATGAAGCCAGTTTAGTGCGGGTTACCCGCCGCAAATATGAGCGGGCGGCGCGGGTTCCTGCGACGTTTATGGCAAAATTTTCTCGCCATCGTACCGATACGTATGGGGCGTGGGTTGCCGCACGCCCGGACAATAATTTTGCGGCTGTTGAACCCTATCTGGAAAAAACCCTGGAGTTGAGCCGGGAATTGGCGAACTTTTTCCCCGGATATGATCATATTGCTGATCCGTTAATTGATTTTGCCGATTATGGGATGCAAGCGGGCTTTTTGCGATCGCTGTTTGCCCAGTTGCGAGACGAATTAGTGCCGATTGTGGAAGCGATTACCGCCCAACCGATGACGGATGATCGGTGTTTGCATCAATATTATCCGGCTCAAGATCAGTTAGCCTTTACCCTAAAAATCATTGAGCAGTTGGGGTATGACTTCCAACGGGGACGACAAGATCAAACCCATCACCCCTTTATGATTAACTTCTCTACAGAGGATGTGCGAATTACTACTCGCGTCTACGACAATGACTTAGGACAGGCGCTGTTTAGTAGTATTCATGAAATGGGTCATGGGTTGTATGAACAAGGGATTAGCCCAACCTTGGAAGGAACGCCCTTAGCGGGTGGGACTTCGGCAGGGATTCATGAAAGCCAATCTCGGCTGTGGGAAAATATCGTCGGGCGCAGTCGCGGCTTTTGGCAATTCTTCTATCCCCAACTACAAGCTGCGTTTCCCCATCAACTTAAGGATATTTCCTTAGAGACATTCTACCGAGCCATCAACAAAGTCGTGCGATCGCTCATTCGCACGGATGCAGATGAGGTGACGTACAACCTGCATGTGATGATTCGCTTTGATTTGGAACTGGACTTGCTAGAAGGAAAATTAGCCGTCAGGGACTTACCGGAAGCCTGGAGAGAACGCTATCGGTCTGATTTAGGCATTGTCCCCGAAACGGATATGGATGGCGTTCTCCAAGACGTTCACTGGTATACCAGTCAAATTGGCGGGATGTTCCAATGCTATACCCTAGGCAACTTGATGAGCAGCCAAATTTTTGAAGCCGCCTTAGTCGCTCATCCGGAAATCTTAGCTAACATTGAACAAGGACAATTCAGTACCTTGCATAATTGGTTAAAAGAAAACATATACCAACACGGTTGCAAGTACACGGCGGCTGAATTAATCAAGGGCGTCACTGGTGCAGATTTGCACATCGCTCCATTCATCCGTTATATCCGGCAAAAGTACGGGCAACTTTACGATTTGTAAAGATTGCTTGATTTTTCCTGTGTGGCTCAACCGCATAAAACACTCATGCAGCAAGGTTTTAATTAACTGACCTGCTCAATTACCCCTGTTACCCTGCGCCCGAAAAAAAGTGGTTACGCTTCTGTTACCGCTTTGAAGTAGGGCGTTTTTCCGGAGTCATACCTCTCGACTTCTATCCTTTTTGAAGAAAGCGCTTGGGACGTTGTAATGCTCAATCTAATCCAGAATGTACTCGATTGTGAAGAACGCAATGATTTACGCCAATTTGCCAGTCAATTAAAACAGTCAGGACCCCGGTATTTACTGCGAAACGATATTCTGTCTGATTTTAGTAAATACTGCGCCGACCAGGAGAAACCGGACTATTTTTATCATTCGTCTAATCTAGGACGACTGATTTATTACACCCAGGAAATTATTCTCGATCAGGAAAGTCTTTATCTAATCATCCGCCCCAAGATTGCCGAACAAGAAGCGTTTCAAGTTCTAGAAGACTTAACCGTTGAGCCGATCACGATTCAAACACTGCTCGATGTGCGCGATCGCTTCGTCAACCATTATCGTCCTAATGAAGGGGATGTCCTGGAACTGGATTTTAAGCCATTCTATGATTATAGTCCAATTATTCGGGACTCGAAAAACATTGGCAAGGGGGTTCAGTTTCTGAATCGCTTTCTGTCTAGTAAGCTGTTTCAAGATCCGCGCCAATGGCAAGAGTCGCTATTTAATTTCCTCAGTCTCCATGAAGTACAAGGGACTCAACTGCTAATTAACGGACGGATTAAAAGCCAACAACAGCTTTCTGATCAGGTAAAATTAGCCCTGGGATTTGTGAGCGATCGCGCCGAGGATGAACCTTATGAAAGTTTTCGTTTCAAGCTGCAAGACATGGGGTTTGAAGCGGGTTGGGGGAATACAGCAAGTCGCGTCCGAGAAACCCTAGAAATCCTGGATGAACTGATTGATTCTCCGGATCACCAGGGATTAGAAGAATTTCTGTCCCGTATCCCGATGATTTTCCGGATTGTCTTAGTTTCCATTCATGGGTGGTTTGGACAAGAAGGCGTTTTAGGGCGTCCCGATACCGGGGGTCAAGTGGTTTATGTCCTGGATCAGGCTCGGAGTTTAGAAAAGCAGCTACAAGAAGATATTAAACTGGCTGGGTTAGAGTTGCTCAAGGTCAAGCCCAAAGTTATTATCTTATCCCGGTTAATTCCCAACAATGATGGCACTCGTTGTAACGAACGCCTAGAAAAAGTTCATGGTACGGATAATGCTTGGATCTTGCGGGTTCCCTTCCGAGAATTTAATCCCAACTATACCCAGAACTGGATTTCTCGGTTTGAGATTTGGCCCTATCTGGAAACCTACGCGATTGATGCGGAAAAAGAACTCCGGGCAGAATTTCAAGGGGTTCCTGATTTCATTGTTGGCAACTATTCAGATGGTAACTTGGTGGCATTTCTCCTATCCCGCCGCATGGATGTCACTCAGTGTATTGTTGCTCACGCTTTGGAAAAGTCTAAATACTTATTTAGTAATCTCTATTGGCAGGAATTAGAAGAGCAATATCATTTCTCGATCCAATTTACGGCTGATTTGATTGCCATGAATGCGGCGAATTTTATTATCAGCAGTACGTATCAGGAGATTGTTGGCAAGCCGGATAGTGTGGGTCAGTATGAATCCTACCAGAATTTCACCATGCCAGATTTGTATCATGTGGTGAATGGAATTGAGTTATTTTCACCTAAGTTTAATGTGGTGCCGCCGGGAGTGAATGAACAGGTTTACTTCCCCTATACTCGTAGTGAGGATCGAGTGCCTCGCGATTGTGAACGGTTAGAGGAGTTACTTTTTACTTTAGATGATCCGTCTCAAGTTTATGGCAAGTTAGATGATCCGACAAAGCGTCCTCTCTTCTCAATAGCACGTCTTGACCGGATTAAAAATCTGACGGGTTTAACGGAATGTTTTGGTAAGAGTAAAGCGTTACAAGAACAGTGTAACCTGATTTTCGTTGCTGGGAAATTACGCACGGAAGACTCGACGGATAACGAGGAAAAGGATGAAATTGTTAAACTTTACCGACTCATCGACGAATACAATTTACATGGCAAAATTCGCTGGTTAGGCGTGCGCTTACCGAAGCTGGATTCGGGGGAAATCTACCGCGTGATTGCGGATCACCGAGGAATTTTTGTTCAACCTGCGCTGTTTGAAGCGTTTGGTTTGACTATTTTGGAAGCGATGATTTCCGGGTTGCCCACGTTTGGCACGCAGTTTGGGGGTCCGTTGGAGATTATTCAGGATAAGGTGAATGGGTTCTTAATTAACCCCACGAATCTGGAAGAAACTGCCCAGAAGATTTTGGAGTTTCTGTCTAAATGTGAACAAAATCCTGATTATTGGTTGGAGATTTCCAATCGGGGAATGGAACGGGTGTACAGTACCTATACCTGGAAGATTCACACCAGCCGCCTGTTATCCTTGGCGCGGATTTATGGGTTTTGGAATTATACCTCGAAAGAAAAACGGGAGGATTTGTTGCGGTATATTGAGTCATTGTTCTATCTTATTTACAAGCCTCGCGCCCAACAGTTGTTAGAAGAACATCTGAAGCGTTGATTGTTTGGCGAGGATCGACAGATAAGATGGAATGTAGGGGCGGGTTTAGGAAAAAAATTAATAGTGAAAACCATAACATTTTGACCAAAACCCGCCCGGTCTCATCCTGTCACTTTAGCGTGCGATCGCGGTGTAAAACAGATAGGTTGGGTTATCGGGTTGAGGATAAATTGTAGGTGGGGAATAGGGCGGGTTTCGTTGTTGAGTTTGAGGTGGGTTTCTCGATTGAATCCCTAAACCCGCCCCTACAGATGTGCAATGTTAATATTAGGAAGGCAATGCGCCGGAAAATCAGGTAGGTTATATTGTCCAATTTAGGTTAATTGATAAATAGAATATCGATAGATAAGCGTTAATGTAGGGGCGGGTTTAGGAAAAAAATTAACAGCGAAAACCATAACAATTTGACCAAAACCCGCCCTGTCTCATCTGTTCTCATCTATCTATCAGGAAAAAATCATCTTGATTTAATGATCATCGGATTAACTGAAAGTAAACCGAGTTTCCCCGATGCATCCCTTTTGAAGAGAAATAGCCAAACCTAAACTCTAAAATGGGATGTATTTAACAATGATAGCTCGATCAACACTCCGATGAAATTTTCCAGCCGTCTGCTCAAATTATTATGTAAAGCCTTACCCAAATTTGACCCTTTTTCACTACAGTTGCGATTAACAGTAGGCATCGCCGCCGTATCGATTACGGGATTAAGTGCTGTTGCCATCTGGACGAGTTGGTACACGCAGCAAATCCTGATTCAAGCCCAAAAACATCATATTCAATATCTTAGCGATCGCTTCCCCCATGATGTAGAACTTTATAGTGAGATGATGCCCCTAGAAATAGGGATGCAAAAGGCGATTGAAAACTTAACTACGGGAGATACGCTGTTATGGGTACGTCGTTCTGATGGCTCAATTACGGCTCAATCCTCAGCCTTACAGCTTAATCCAACCAATCATTTATTGTCCTCACAGATACCCCTAATCCCTAAATTATATCGGGTGAACGGACGCTATTGGATCGCCTGTGGTACTCCCTTACAGGTGCAGGGTGAACGGCTGGGTAAGATTTATGTGGCAAAGGATATTACCAGCGAACAAGCTATGTTTTTGAGTTTAATTCGCACGTTAGGGATTGCCAGTTTGCTCTCCATTACCGTTATGATTGTGGTCATTTCCTTTTATATTAAGCGATCGCTGCAACCGTTATGTCAGATGAGTCAACTCACCCAAACCATTTCCGCTGACGATTTAGGACAAGCGCGGCTGCATCTGGATAAAGCGCCGAGTGAGATGAAAGAATTAGCGCAAACCTTTGATAATATGTTAAATCGCCTGTTTGAGGCATGGGAACAACAGCGGCAATTTGTGAGTAATGTGTCCCATGAATTGCGAACGCCGTTGACAATTGTTTCTGGATATCTACAAAGCACATTACGGCGCGGTAAAAACTTAACGCCACCTCAGCAGGAAGCCTTGGGAATTGCCGCTGCTGAAGCCGATCGGACGGTTCAACTATTACAAGATTTATTGGACTTAGCCCGGGTTGATCATGGCAGAATGCATTTTCATTTAGAACCCTTTGTGCTTAATGATTTGGTCACCGAAGTTGTAGAGATGGCGGTACAATATAGTAATCGAGTGATTGATAGTGATATAAATAGGGAACTTATTGAAGTTTTAGCCGATCGCGATCGCCTCAAGCAAGTGTTACTAAATTTAATTGACAATGCGGTAAAATATTCAGACCCCGATCAACCTGTTACCGTCAAATTAGACAAACCAGGAGAACAGGTAAGGATTCAGGTATGCGATCGCGGACAAGGTATCCCCTTAGCGCAGCAATCCCGAATCTTTGAGAGATTTTATCGCGGGGATGAGAATCGCGCCCGTTCGCCTGGAGGGACAGGTTTAGGCTTATCGATTGTGAAGACTTTGGTAGAAGGAATGGGTGGTCAAGTTAGCGTGCGATCGCAACTGAGTCAAGGGAGTGTATTTACGGTATTATTGCCTGCACCAAGTTAGAGATAGCCTCTCAGCTAAAACAAGAAAAATTGTTATCACATAGTTGCGTAGGGTGGGTTAGGCGGGACTTAAATTCAGGCGATAATGATTAATGAACTATCCGCCGTAACCCACCGATAAGCTGTCATGCATTTAAATTGGGAATGGGTAGCGAGCAAGATGCAAAGCCTGCGGCATGGCTTCGCTAAACGCACTATGGCAATGATTTTGCCATTATTGACATTAAGGTTTAAATGCTGAATAGCTTATTAATCGGGTTCGTTCGTAACATTTTATAAAGGGCGCAAGTCTTTGCGCCCCTACGAACGGCATATATTATTTAAATAAACGCGACGTTGATGTCCAATTCTCCACTGGTATAAACTCTACCTAATACAGTTTTTTCCTGATTTCAACCGTTAACTTTAATTGTGTCCACCCACTTAAATTCATGGATATCGCGCAGTTCTATCAAGCCTGTAACCCAAGTCCCCTGAAATTTGCCAATCCCCAGGATCAGAAGTATTATATCGATTTTTCCTCGGTGCGTGGCGGTAATACAATTAAGGAAATAGGCAGAACAATTACTCGACTATCTCCCAATAAACCAACCTGCCAATTGTTTACCGGACATATCGGTTGTGGCAAGTCTACGGAATTGCAGCAACTCAAGCTGGGATTATAGAAACAGGGCTGTCATGTTGTGTATTTTGAGTCTAGCCACGTCTTAGAAATGGCAGACGTTGACGTGACAGATATCCTACTCGCGATCGCGCGATCGGTGGCAGAAAGTTTGGAAGCGGTTAAAATCAGACTACAACCCGCCTATTTTGTCAACCTGTTTCGCGAGATGGGCGATTTCTTGCAAACCCCCATCGAGTTATCTGAAGCCAAGTTTTCCCTACCTGGGGGAATTGCCGAAATTACCACCAAGATGAAAGATAGTCCCCGGCTGCGTTCTCAGTTACGCCAGTATTTAGAACCCCGCACCAATGGAATTTTAAAGGCGATTAATCAGGAACTATTGACACCCGCCACGGAGAAACTAAAGCGGATTGGTAAAAAAGGATTAGTCGTAATCATCGATAATCTTGACCGCTTGGATAACACGATTAAACCCACAGGTGAGCTTCAGCCTGTTTACTTATTTGTAGACCGAGGCGAACAGTTAAAGCAACTAAATTGTCACGTTGTTTATACCATTCCCTTATTTTTAATTTTTTCCAATGCTTTGGGGCGATTAACCAATCGATTTGGCGTTGATCCCAAAATCTTACCGATGGTTCCCGTGCAATTGCGCCAAGGCGGTGAATGTAAAGAAGGGATAGCGCTGCTGCAACAAATGGTATTAGCGAGAGCATTTCCAGATATGAATCCGGTTCAGCGCCTAGATTCGATATCAGAACTCTTTGATCATCCCGATACGTTAAAACGATTGTGTCAAATCAGTGGTGGACACGCACGGCAATTACTCATGCTAATTTCCCGATGTCTTGAGCGAGATGATCCGCCATTTTCGCGAGATTGTATTGAAGATATTATTCGGCGACGGCGAAATGAATTAACTTTAGCCATTACCGAGGATGAGTGGATCTATTTGCGGGAGGTAGCGCAGCAGAAAAGTTTGCGGGGAGAAGAGAAATATCAAATTTTAATTCGCGATATGTTCGTCTTTGAATATCGAGATTCTCAGGGGTCTTGGTTTGACATTAATCCCATGTTGGCGGAAGCCGCAGAATTGTAGAGTTCAATGATGTTATTTAAGCTCAACCCCTCACCCCCAGCCCCTCTCCCACCCTTGGGGAGAGGGGAGCAAGAAACAAGTAATTGTAGTAATTGTAGGGTGCGTTAGCGAAGCGTAACGCACCAAATAATATGAAGTAAAACGTTAAATTGGGTATTAGTAGCGAGCAAGATGCAAAGCCTGCGGCATGGCTTCGCTAAAGCCTGCGGCATGGCTTCGCTAAACGCATTACAAGGATTTCGCCATTATTGACATTAAGGTTTAAATGCCGAACAGCTTAAGCGTTGAAGCACTAAAGTGCTGACTACAAACAAAGCCCTATTTTAAGTGTGCTACGCCGCTATCGTCGCTTTTGGGAACACTGGATTTGAGATGAGGTTGATTTTGCAAAGCACTGCGATTATATTCATTACAATCCGGTGAAACATGGATTGTGTTCTGTTCCCCAGGAGTGGGAATTTTCTAGTCTTCATCGGTTTATGGCACAGGGGATTTATCCGCCAAATTGGGGGGTGAGTGAAATTCCTGATATGCCTGGGGGAATTTGGGATGAGTAGCGGATGCGGTGCGTTGAGGATTGGGTAGGATGCGGTGCGTTTTAGATTGGGTAGAATTCGGTGCGTTAGCGAAAGCGTAACGCACCCTACGAAATTGACGGAATTTAGGGAATTGACGGAATTTAGGGATTAAGATGAAGATTAGAGAATTTACGCGGTTAAGATGCACGCGAATCGCATAAAATTGAGCCATGACTCATACGCCCCAGCCAGATGATAGTATAGCGGATAACCAGACATCGTTAAACGCCCTCGTGCGATCGCTTCGGTTATCCCAGGGACAGTTTCGCCTGATTTTGGTGCGCTGTAATTATGGGGAATTACGACAGCGCATGGTGCAACGTCTGCGGGAAGTATCGTCGGTGCCGATTCGCGAGTTAGTTGTACCGGAGTCGGTGGAGTCTCTCTACGGGTTTATTAAGACAGAATTGGCAGATGAAACACCTCAGGCTGTCATTGTATTGGGGTTGGAGTCGGTTAGGAATCTCACGGGTGTTTTTAAATCCAGTAATTATATCCGAGAGGAGTTGAGTCATAATTTTTCTTTTCCCCTGATTCTCTGGATGAATGATCCGGTTTGGCAAAGGCTGATTCGGGTAGCGCCTGATTTGGAAAGCTGGGCGACGACGGTTGAGTTTCAATGGACAACGGCGGAATTGCTGGAATTTCTAACCCAGGAAACTGAGAAACTCTTTAGGGCTGATTTAACGGTTTCTCTGGACAATTATGAGGAAATTGAATTAGCCTGGACAGCGTTACAAAAGCGAGGGCAAGCGATAGCGCCAGAGTTGGCAGCTAATCTGGAATTTGTTCGCGGCTTCAATGATTTTAAGCATCACCGATTCGATGAAGCCTTAGCCCATTATCAGAATTGTCGGGATGTGCTGATAGATGCCCATACTGAGGAATCAGAACGCCAGGGTATCTTGCTTTTACATATCGCTCTCTGTTATTCCCGCAAAGCTGAACAAAATTCAGGGAAGGATGAGCATAATTTGCGAATAAGTCAGGAATATTTTCAGGATTCTATTCAGGAATTTATTGACGCTCAACGGTTGGATTTAATTGCTTCAACGATTCACCACTTTGCCGAAGTTCTGCGACAATTACAAGACTGGGATGATTTAAGGCATTTGGCTGAATCAGCTCAAAGGTTGCATCAGCAGTATGGTACATCTCTGCAAGTGGCTCAAGATTATGGCATTTTAGCAGAAGTAGCGCTGAAGCAGTCGCGCTGGCAATGGGCAAAACCACTGGCGCAAGAAGCACTGACTATTTTAAATCAAAGTCCTGAACGTCATCCGCGTGAACAGGGGTTTTATCGATTTATTTTAGCCAGCGCTTGTCAGTCTTTAGGGGAAATTAAAGCGGCAATTGCTCATTTAGAACAAGGGATAGAGGGAAATCAGCCAGATTATGATCCTCCGCTTTATATCAAGAGTTTGGCAATGTTGCGGTCACTTTATTTTGAGCAAGGATCATACCGGAAGGCATTTGAACTGAAGCAAAATAAACGGTCGATTGAATATCAATATGGATTTCAGGCGTTTGCGGGAGCGTCTCATCTCCAAGCGAAAAAGCAGTTGATTAATGTTGCAGATACATCAAGGTATCAACAGGCGATTATTGCCCAAGAAATCGCTGCTTCGGGTCGAGAAAAGTTTATTAAAGAGTTAATCAAACGAATCTGCAGAACTGACCAGAAACTCACGATTATTCATGGTCAATCCGGTGTCGGCAAAAGTTCAATTATCCAGGCGGGATTAGTTCCAGCCTTGAGACAACAGTTGATTGGAGAACGTGAAGCTTTCCCTGTGGTTCTCAGAGTGTATACCAATTGGGTAGAGACGTTGGGGAGCGGTTTGGCAGAAGCATTAGGGAAAACATTAAATTCAACAGCAGCAATTATCCAACAATTGCGGACTAATGCAGACTGTAACCGGGTAACGGTTCTCATTTTTGACCAGTTTGAAGAGTTTTTCTTTATTGCCAAAGACCAAGGGAAACGACAGGAATTTTATCGGTTTTTGGCGGATTGTCTGGATATTCCCTTTGTAAAACTGATTCTGTCTCTACGAGAAGACTATCTCCATTATCTATTAGAGTGTAATCGCCTGAACTATCTGGGAGCGATTGACCATAATATTTTAGATAAAGATATTCTCTGTTATTTAGGCAACTTTACCCCAGACGAAGCCAGATTAGTCATTGAACGGTTAACCCAACGCTCCCAGTTTTATTTAGAACCTGGATTAATCACGGAATTGGTTAAGGATTTAGCGGTTGAGTTGAATTCAGTGCGTCCAATTGAGTTGCAGATAGTTGGCGCACAGCTTCAGGACGAGAACATTACTAAGCTAGAACAATATCGAGGATTGGGGGATAATCCTAAAGAAGTATTGGTGAACCACTATTTAGAGGGAGTTATTAAAGACTGTGGTCAAGAGAATGACGAAATTACGCGACTGGTTTTATATTGGCTAACCGATGAAAATCTAACTCGTCCTCTGAAGACTCGCAGTGAGTTGAGCAAAGATTTAGATACTGTTGGGTTACAGGTGAAAGAAAGTCAATTATATGATTTAGTTTTACCGATTTTAGTTGGTTCAGGCTTAGTGGTACGGATACCAGAATCTCCTGATAACCGTTATCAATTGGTTCACGATTATTTGGTATCCTTTATTCGTCAAAATCAGACGACTGAACTCTTAGAAGAATTGAACAGAGAAAAAGAGCAACGTCAAATTGGTGAACAACGATTTAATCAGTTTATTAAGATAGCGTTAGTGGGTTCAGTAATGGCTGTATTTGGATTAGCTGGATTAACCTGGCAAGCTGAATCTCAAAGGCGGCGAGCGGAAAAACTTCAGATTGGTCAAAGTGATAGTCTCAGTCGATATTCAGAGGAACTTTTCAACCAGGATAAAATATTTGATGCACTGATAGCTGGTTTACAGGCAGGAATACCACTGCAACAGATATCTGAGAAACAGGTTAATTTTGCGACAAAAGTACGAGTTGCAAATGTACTATGGCAGGCAGTTAATAAGCTGAAACCGTATAACAGCTTAGAAGAACATGATTCGTCGGTCAATAGTGTCAGTTTTAGCCCTGATGGGAAAATATTAGCCTCTGGCAGTGAGGATAAAACAATAAAACTGTGGAATCTAGAAACAGGGGAAGCTATTGCCACCCTAGACGAACATGATTCATCGGTTATTAGTGTAAGTTTCAGCCCCGATGGAAAAACCTTAGCCTCTGGAAGTGGTGATAATACAATAAAACTGTGGAATCTAGAAACAGGGAAAGCTATTTCCACTCTCACCGGACATGATTCAGGGGTTATTAGTGTAAGTTTTAGCCCCGATGGGAAAACCTTAGCCTCTGGAAGTGGTGATAATACAATTAAACTGTGGAATCTAGAAACAGGTGAAGTTATTGCCACTCTTACCAGATATAATTTATGGGTCAATAGTGTAAGTTTCAGCCCTGATGGGAAAACCTTAGCCTTTGGAAGTGATGATAATACAATTAAACTGTGGAATCTAGAAACAGGTGAAGTTATTGCCACTCTTATTGGACATAATTCAGGGGTTATTAGTGTAAATTTTAGCCCCGATGGGAAAATATTAGCCTCTGGAAGTGGTGATAATACAATTAAACTATGGAATCTAGAAACAGGGGAAGCTATTGCCACTCTTACTGGACATTATTTTTCGGTCAATAGTGTAAGTTTCAGTCCTGATGGGAAAATATTAGCCTCTGGAAGTGGTGATAATACAATTAAACTATGGAATAGAGAAACAGGGGAAACTATTGACACTCTCACCATATATAATTTATGGGTCAATAGTGCAAGTTTCAGCCCTGATGGGAAAACTTTAGCCTCTGGAAATGAGGATAAAACAATAAAACTGTGGAATCTAGAAACAGGGGAAGCAATTGCCACCATTACTGGACATGATTCAGGGGTTATTAGTGTAAGTTTTAGCCCCGATGGGAAAATATTAGCCTCTGGAAGTGGTGATAATACAATTAAACTATGGAATCTAGAAACAGGGAAAAATATTGATACCCTCTATGGACATGATTCATCGGTTAATAGTGTAAGTTTCAGCCCCGATGGGAAAACCTTAGCCTCTGGAAGTGATGATTATACAATAAAACTGTGGAATATAAAAACAGGGGAAAATATTGACACTCTTTATGGACATGATTCATCGGTCAATAGTGTAAGTTTCAGCCCCGATGGGAAAATATTAGCCTCTGGAAGTGGTGATAATACAATTAAACTATGGAATATAGAAACAGGGGAAGCGATTGACAGTCTCACCGGACATTATTCATCGGTCAATAGTGTAAGTTTCAGCCCCGATGGTAAAACTTTAGCCTCTGGAAGTGAGGATAATACAATTAAACTGTGGAATATAAAAACAGGGAAAAATATTGATACTCTCTATGGACATTATTCATCGGTCAATAGTGTAAGTTTCAGCCCCGATGGTAAAACTTTAGCCTCTGGAAGTGACGATAATAAAATTAAACTATGGAATCTGGATTTAGATAACTTACTGGTAAGGGGGTGTAATTGGGTGCGAGACTATCTCAAAACTAACCCCAACGTGAGTGAAAGCGATCGCGCTCTCTGCGACGGCATTTCTAATTAGCTTAATTCGTGAGACTAATTCTCTTTCCCTTCTGCCTTCTCTTAAAAATAAAGCTAGGGGATTTAAGATTAGAGTCCTAATCCAAAATCCCTATTCAATCAACCCAGCTACGGGCAATTGATTTAACGTTCAGCTAACTCCAAAACCCTCTAAGTAGTCGCTGCTGCACGCGCTGCGGCTGCTTCATCGGGATGAATTCCCAAACGAGTCAGATTAATCCGACCTTTGTTGTCAATTTCGCGAACTTTCACAATCACTTCATCGCCAACAGCAACCTCATCTTCTACCTTACCGACACGATAATCTGCCAGTTGGGAAATGTGAATCATTCCCTCTTTCCCCGGTAACACTTCGACAAAGGCACCGATGGGAATAATCCGAGTTACGCGCCCTGCATAAACATCCCCTTCTTCTAAGCGACGGGTCATGCCTTGAATCAGGGTAATCGCTTTCTTTGCCTTTTCCCCTTCAACCGCAGAAACCGTAATCGTGCCATCATCATCAATATCGACTTTGGCACCGGTTTGTTCGGTAATCCCTTTAATCGTCTTACCGCCAGGACCAATCACCAAGCCAATTAAGTCCGGATCAATCTTCATTGTCAGTAAGCGTGGGGCAAACGCCGACAAATCAGGACGGGGTTTGTCAATTGCCGCCAGCATCTTTTCTAATATGTGCAGTCGTGCTGGTTTGGCTTGTTCAATCGCTTTGGCAACGGTTTCCATGGGCAGCCCGGTGATTTTCATGTCCATTTGTAACGCGGTAATTCCGCTATCCGTTCCCGCGACTTTGAAGTCCATGTCGCCCAAGAAGTCTTCAATTCCTTGAATATCGGTGAGAATCCGGACTTCATCGCCTTCCTTAATCAATCCCATCGCCGCACCACTGACAGGCTTGGTAATCGGAACCCCAGCATCCATTAACGCTAGCGTCGATCCACAAACCGAACCCATCGAGGTTGAACCATTGGAGGATAGCACCTCCGATACCACCCGAATCACATAAGGAAACTCATTTTGCGGCGGTAATATGGGAATAATCGCCCGTTCCGCTAACGCCCCGTGACCGATTTCCCGGCGTCCGGGCGATCGCATGGGTTTGGTTTCTCCCACGGAAAAAGGCGGGAAGTTATAGTGGTGCAGGTAACGCTTCTCTTCCTCTGGATTCAGATCATCCAACATTTGAGCATCCCCAGGCGTTCCCAATGTCACTGTAGACAGGACTTGAGTCAAACCTCGGTTAAATAAACCACTGCCATGAACACGAGAGGGCAATAGCCCCACCTGACACGACACCGGACGCACCTCATCCAGTTTACGCCCATCAACACGCACCCCGTCTTCCACAATTTGCGATCGCATCAGCTTCTTGGTTAAGCTTTTGAACACACTGCTGAGCAGTTGATCATTAGCCGCCGCCACGCGCAGGGGATCATCCTCTGGACGTTCAGCGATGGGAGCCAGAATTTCATTTTCCTTGATTTCATCCAAGGCTTCATCGCGATCATGCTTATCGAAGTCAAACTGAGACAAAACTTTCTTAATCGGTTTCGTCGCGCGATCGCGAATAAACTCTTCCAGTTCCGATGAGGTTTCTGGGGGTTCGGCTTGGATAATCTCAATTCCCAACTCTTTGAGCAGGTTTTCCTGAGCCGCAATTAAATCCTGTACGGCTTCATAGCCAAATTCAATCGCCTCAATAATATCCCGTTCTGGCAGTTGATTCGCCCCGGCTTCCACCATGATCACCCCTTGGGGAGAACCCGCGACCACCAAATCTAGATCACCATTGTCGATTTCGCGGTATGTTGGATTAATAATGAAATCATCTCCAACTAGCCCCACTCGTACTGCTGCCATCGGACCATAGAATGGAATTTGGGCTTGCAGTACCGCTACCGATGCCCCCGTTACCGCCAGCACATCCGGTGGCACTTGTTCATCCATGGACAAGGTTGTGGCTACAATCTGAATATCATCCCGTAGCCAACTGGGAAACAAGGGGCGCAACGGGCGGTCAATCAAACGGCTGGTCAGTGTAACTTTTTCCGGAGGACGCCCTTCGCGGCGCAGAAACCCACCGGGAATTCGACCCGCTGCATACAGTCTTTCCTCGTAGTCTACTAATAAGGGGAGAAAATCGATGCCTTCTCGACCCGCTGAGCGAGTCGCCGTAACTAAAACCGCTGTATCTCCTGACTCAATTAGTACAGATCCCCCAGCTTGGGGTGCTAGTAGACCGGCTCTTAGCCGAATATCCCGTCCATCAAAGGATATTGATTTGTCTAACTCTACCATTTGGTTCGTTACCCTTCTCTCTTTATCACGTTTTTTTCTCTGTCGCAATCCTAGCATTTATGGAATAATGCTGCTTTGAGAAGGGTGTTAAGTTTTCACCCTTCACGTCCGTTCAAGGGAACCTGGTTTTGAGTTTTGAGTTTTGAATTTTCCAGACCCATTGCGTGTCTGAGTTTTGAGTTCAGTCAGGTCGAGTTTTACGAGTATCGTTTCTTGTCTCATCCAGATGGGACTAACCTTGCCCCGACTGAGTGCGAGAGTTGCTGCCTCACACCCATTGATTAAAATTTGACAAGCAGCAATTGATAGTCTTGGATTCTATTTTCATTTTTCTATAAACATGGCAATTTTACATGGTAGTTGGATTACAGGCGAATCTGATAATTATTTATTTATTTGGGGAGAACAATGGCGTCCTTTAGCCTCTGTTGACTCTGCCGCTAAGACGGGGATTATGCCCCATCCTTTTGCAATGACACAAGCAGAGTTAAGCGAATTTTTAGGCGATCGCGGTTTAACCCTGCCCGACTCTGGAACCGGAAAAGGCAAAGGAAACAGCGAGAGTGCGATCGCCTCCTGGCAAAGCCAAGTCTTCGTCTTACCCACTCACCCCGCAGAAGCCAAGACACCAGCCTACCCAATCCTTTCCGCCAAACTCCTCACCGACGAGACAGATTCCTCCTCCCTCGAACTGCATCAATGGCAGGTTTCCGGCTACCGTCTCACCCCCTCAACCGCCCTCCCCTTTCTGCAATCTCTGCCCTTAGGGGGATTCAATGTTGCCGATAATTACGTCGGATCAGATTTACGATTTTGGACGCATGTCTATCGCTGGAGTTTAGACTTACTGACTCGATGTAAATTTTTACCTGGATTGTATCGCCAACCCAAGGGTAAAGCGATCGCCTACTGGCAACCCCTCCTCGACAGTGCCACCGATCAAACCCGGTTAGCCGAGTTTACCCAATCCATGCCCTTAGCATGTCAAGCGTATGACGGCAATGTAGAGACGCGCCATGGCGCGTCTCTACAATCACAACATCCCCAATCAACAATCCTGAACTTTTTAAGACACACCATTGATACTCAGGTGCAAAACTGGGTTGAATCACTATCACCCCCAACCGCTACCTCACCCATCCCCGAATGGCTGCAAGCCCTGTGTAGCGCCAAGGAGAACCTAGACGTTGAACCGATGGCGATCGCCCGTTTAGATACCGCCCTGTCTAATTGGACAACCTCGATTCAACAGCATCTAGTTACCCCCACTACCCAAGGCTTAACCCAAAATCTCTTCCGCACCTGCTTAGTCTTGCAACCCCCAGAACCCGATGAAGCCAACTGGCGGCTTGACTTTTGCTTGCAAGCCATGGATGATCCTGATTTATTAATCGATGCCAAAACGATTTGGCGACAACCTGTCGAACAATTAGACTATCATGGGCGAACCATTAAACAGCCTCAAGAAACCCTACTCAAGGGATTAGGATTAGCCTCTCGTCTCTATCCCCCCCTAGAAGCCAGCTTACACGAACGCTGTCCCCGATTCTGTGAACTCAATCCCGTTCAAGTGTACGAGTTCATCAAAGCTAGTGCATGGCGACTCCAAGACAGTGGCTTAGGAATTATCTTACCTCCAGGATTAGCCCCCGGATCAGGGGAAAAACGCCTCGGTATTAGCATTACCGCAGAAGCACCAAAATCTAAAAAAGACGAACGGTTGGGATTACAAAGCCTGCTGAAATTTAAATGGGATTTGGCAATTGGTGATACAAAACTCTCCAAATCCGAATTCCAGCGCCTGATGTCCCTCAAATCCCCCTTAGTAGAAGTGAATGGAGAATGGATTGCCCTCCAACCCGCCGATGCGCGGGCGGCGCAAACCATCATGAAAGCTTCCAAGGAAGATATGAGTTTGTCAGTAGAAGACGCCTTGCGACTGGCGACAGGCGATACCAAAACTTTAGGAAAACTGCCCGTTGTTCACTTTGAAGCATCCGGGGCGCTGCAAGAGTTAATTACTAATTTAACTGGAAATCGCACGATTGAACCTATCGACGTTCCCCAAGACTTTAACGGCACATTACGCCCCTATCAACTCCGAGGCGCCAGTTGGTTGGCTTTTTTAGAACGCTGGGGTTTAGGGGCTTGTTTAGCGGACGATATGGGATTAGGTAAAACGATTCAGTTTATTGCTTTTTTGCTTTATTTAAAAGAACAAGATGTTCTGGAATCGCCCACATTATTAGTCTGTCCCACATCCGTACTAGGAAACTGGGAACGGGAAGTGAAAAAATTTGCCCCGACTCTAAAGGCAATAGTACACCATGGCGATAAACGTTCAAAAGGTAAGACATTTGCCAAAACAGTGAAGACTAAGGATTTGGTGATTACCAGTTATCCATTAGTGTATCGAGATGCTGCAACCCTAGAATCGGTATCCTGGCAAGGTGTGGTATTAGATGAAGCCCAAAATATCAAAAATCCAGGGGCAAAACAGTCACAAGCTGTGCGGAAACTGCCGACGGAATTTCGCATTGCTTTAACCGGAACGCCTGTGGAGAACCGATTATCGGAATTGTGGTCAATTTTAGATTTTCTCAATCCTGCATATTTAGGCGATCGCCAATTTTTTCAACGCCGCTTTGCTATGCCAATTGAGAAGTTTGGTGACAGGGATTCCTTACAAACTTTGCGATCATTGGTACAACCGTTTATTCTGCGCCGTCTGAAAACTGATAAGACCATTATTCAGGATTTACCGGAAAAACAGGAGATGACGGTATTCTGTGGACTCGCCGCAGAACAAGCCGCCCTGTATCAGAAACTGGTGGATGAATCCTTGGTGGAAATTGAAGCAGCGGAGGGGATTAAGCGCAAGGGGTTAATTTTAACCTTGCTGATGCGACTCAAACAAGTCTGTAATCATCCCGCCCAATTA
>NZ_JAVJNP010000043.1:0-36206 GCF_040217205.1 Coleofasciculus sp. A1-SPW-01
ATAGTTGTCGCAATTTCTCTAGGATTAACGGTACTAAGCTGTCATGCATTTAAATTGGGTATTAGTAGCGAGCAAGATGCAAAGCCTGCGGCATGGCTTCGCTTAACGCACTACAAGGCTTTCGCCGTTATTGATATTAAGGTTTAAATGCCGAACAGCTTAGTTGCGCTTTAGCGCCATCAACGCTTCAACATTGAGAACAAACTCATAAGAGGGCGACCCAAGTTAATTGAATGGATTAGTATTGTTAATTAATGCAAGCGGGTCGCCCCTACAGGGGTTTCAAGGACAAAGGACAAATGACGAATGACAAATAACAAACCAACATTATCCTACATCTCCCTACAAACACTGACATTACCAAGTCTCCTACTTCTACCTACCTAAAATACCTGTTACCCAAGCCATCATGGTTATATCGATAACCGAGGTAAACACCATGATCAACACCAACCCGCAAACCCAACCGAATCTAGAACCCCAAACCAACACCATCGAAACCCTCACACCCACACCCCTAACCCAAATCAACCCCACAACCCTAGTTCAGTACGGCGGGATCACCGCAGCCGTTATATTAGCGATCGCACTCCTAATTCTGGCGTTAGCGGAATATAATAAGGTCTTCTTTCCCCCTCGCCGTTAGCCGATAACGGTAAACTAAGAAAAGCCTTGGCAAGCATTGCCTCTCTCAAACCTGATCACGACTGAATTCATGACTACTTCGCTCAACGAGCTAGAGACCCAATTAGTCGCCCTCAAACAAGAAGCCACTCCTGCGATCGCCAAAACCGATACGCTGGATCAATTGGAACAATTGCGCGTCAACTACTTGGGGAAAAAAGGACAGTTATCCCAAATCTTGCGCGGGATGGGGAAGCTATCCGCCGACGATAGACCGCGAATTGGGGCGCTGGCTAATGAAGTCAAAGAAGCCCTGCAACAATCCCTAGACAACAAGCGCCAAGAGTTACAAGCCGCCCAAATTCAGGCACAACTAGCCGCCGAAACCCTTGATGTGACCATGCCAGGGGTATATAACCCTCAAGGTCGAATTCATCCCCTCAATAGCATTATCGACCAAGTGCTAGATATATTTGTCGGTCTAGGATACACCGTCGCCACGGGACCCGAAATGGAGACTGATTATTATAATTTTGAGGCTTTAAATACCCCCCAAGACCATCCGGCGCGGGATATGCAGGATACCTTTTATCTTCCCGATGGAAACCTGCTGCGAACTCATACCTCCTCGGTACAGATTCGCTACATGGAAAATAACGAACCCCCAATCCGAATTATTGCCCCAGGGCGGGTTTATCGCCGGGATACCGTTGATGCGACACATTCGGCTGTTTTCCATCAAATTGAGATTTTAGCCGTTGATGAGGACATCACATTTGGGGATCTCAAAGGGACGTTAAAAGTCTTTTTCCAAGAATTATTCGGTGAAGATGTAGATGTTCGCTTACGCGCCAGTTATTTCCCGTTCACCGAACCCTCGGCGGAAGTTGATGTCAAATGGAGAGGGAAATGGTTAGAGATGGGCGGCTGTGGAATGGTTGATCCCAATGTGCTGAAAACCGTTGGTTATGATCCAGAAGTTTATACCGGGTTTGCGGCGGGGTTTGGCGCGGAACGTTTTGCTCTAGTTATGCACCAAATTGATGATATCCGCCGTTTGTATACCAGTGATTTACGCTTTTTGCAACAGTTTTAAGGAGTCATTTGTCTTATGTCATTAGTCCTTTGTCGTTCCTAAAATAGGAGTTTCCTATGTCTAGCGATTCAAAGAAAAAAGTTGCCATGGTCACAGGTGCTTCCTCTGGGATCGGTAAAGCGATCGTGCAGCAACTTCTAAAAGAGGGTTGGATCGTCTATGGTGCGGCGCGGCGAGTGGAAAAAATGGCAGATATTGAAGCAATGGGAGCCAAAGTTTTGTCCCTTGATGTGACCGATGATGCCAGTATGACAACGGCAGTGCAAACACTGCTTTCGGCTGAGGGACAAATTGATGCATTAGTGAATAATGCGGGGTATGGTTCCTACGGGGCGCTGGAAGATGTACCACTCCAAGAGGCGAAGCGACAGTTTGACGTGAATGTGTTTGGCTTAATGCGGCTAACGCAATTAGTTCTACCGTCGATGCGAATGGCAAAATCCGGCACAATCGTGAATATCAGTTCCATGGGAGGGCGGATTTGGATGCCTATCGGTGGTTGGTATCATGCCACGAAACACGCGGTTGAGGTACTATCCGATGCCTTACGGATGGAAACCGAACCCTTTGGCATTCGCGTGGTGGTGGTGCAACCGGGAGCGATTGAAAGTGAATGGTCAAGTATAGCGGCTCAGACGTTACGGGAGAATTCCCAGGGATCAGCGTACCAGTCAACGGTGGAACCCATGGCAAAGGTGTTAGAGGATTACCAGAATGCCTCAAGTCCTAATGTGGTTGCTAAAGCGGTGTCCAAGGCGGTGAATAGTCGCCATCCCAAGCGGCGGTATGCTACACCGATGGATGCCAAACTCTATATTTTTCTCCATTGGTTGTTACCAGATTGGGCATGGGAACGGTTAATTGCTAGTGCGATTCAGTAGGAAGCAGGGGGAGCGGGGGAAGCTGGGGAAGCGGGGGAAGCTGGGGAAGCGGGGGAAGTGTAGGGGCGGGTTTCATGATTATTGTTGCTGAATTGACCCTGATGCGAATAAACCCGCCCTGACCGAGTGCCGAACAGCTTACCCTCTGCCCTTTGCCTTCTTTCTACACTCAGAATTTTTTGACTAAAACTCCGGGTTCTTTCTGAATCGGTAAAACGTCTAAACTATCCGCTTGGGCGCAATACTTTAAATCCTCATGACCGTTTAACCGCAAGAGACGTTGACCATGACTAGCATGGTGAAACATTTCTAACATCTTGTCTTTCCACTGAGTATAAAGGGCAAGAGCGCCAACGACTTCATCATTACCCGCGATATCACTAAGCGAGTGATCGGTTTGGGAGATCAAACTATCCGCGATCGCACCTGCACAGGCGGTATCTTCGAGGGAGTAGGAACCTTCCCAGCCAGAACCGACTAGCCAAACAGTTTCCGGCTTTTGCTCTAGCAGATACTTGACAACCGTCTGACGATTCACCATGGCGGCGGCTAGCACCACAGGGGCGTTCTGCACCCGCTGTAAGGCGCGAGTCCCATTCGTGGTCGTAATAAACAAACGGCGTCCCTGGACGCGCTCTGGCGTGCAGTCGAGGGGAGAATTGCCTAAATCACAACCCGCGACTTTTGATCCGCCCCGTTCTCCGGCGCGAAGGCGTTTTTCTGGGAGCCATTGTTCACTCACTTGCATTAACTGATTAATATCGCTGAAGGCTTGCACCGCTTCAGCACCTGCGTGTAAGGCTGTCGCAATCGTGGTTGTCGCTCTTAGCACATCAACCGCGATCGCACAATCTGGCGTCGTATCCGTTGGGGTAAGTTCGGGGGTGTGGTAAATAAATAGCTTCACTGGCTAATTGCACCTGCGTTTTCAAATGCCGACTCCATATTTTACCGATTTGAGGTCGTGGAATTTAGGCTTTTATTAGATCATCTAACCATTGCAATCATTTGGAACGATTTATGGCAACGATTTACACCATCCATCCGGACACACCTCAAATACGCCGAATAGAGAAAATAAGGGACAACCTGCAAGACGGTGCGGTGATGTTATATCCCACAGATACCGTTTATGCCATTGGTTGCGACTTGAATGTCAAATCGGCTGTGGAACGGGTCAGGCATTTAAAGCAACTCTCTAATGAGAAGCCCTTAACGTTTCTGTGTTCCTCGTTATCCAATATCTCTGAATATGCTTGGGTCAGTGACCCAGCTTATCGGATTATGAAGCGTCTGATTCCTGGACCCTATACCTTTTTGTTACCCGCAACTAAGTTAGTCCCTCGGCTAGTGATGAGTCCCAAGCGTAAAACCAGTGGTATCCGAGTTCCGGATCATCCGGTTTGTCAAGCCATACTCGAAGCCTTGGGTAATCCGGTAATTTCCACGTCGGCTCATTTACCTGATGAGATGGGAAATTTCCCCACTGTGGGACTGGAAACCGCCAGACTCTTTGATCAGTTTGAGGGTTTAGTGGACATTATTGTCGATGATGGCTCAAAACCTGGTGTCCAGGTATCCACCATTTTGGACATGACTGGGGATGAACCCACAATCCTGCGGAAAGGTTTGGGAGCACAAGCCGCCATGACGTGGGCTGTACCCGCTAACCAGAGTTGGGAATAGGGTTATAAGGTTTGACCCATCGGTGTAACCCGTTAGAGTCAAACCCAATCCAGTTCGGCTTTCGCTGATCAGCATTCGGACTACAGGAGACAGACCGGGGATTTCGGATGAACGTCCACAAATAAACCCAGTTTGTGAATTGTCTACTCTCACTCAATATTAAAGCCGTGGAAGTACTAACCCCTTGCCAATTGCCTAAATGCAGGTGTAGCAAGGGTTAGCAGCCATAAGCATAGTCCCTAAATAGGCGAGGGTGTCTGCCGTGTACTAGTGATCTCTCGTTTAGTGACACACCACTCAACCAAAGACTAGGCGTAACGTTTTACATTCAAATTGTGGACAGCAACAGAGCATTTATTCCGAATAACCACTCGTTCCTCTGCTGATGTCTTGGTAATTCGTAACTGTAGTCTTTAGGGGCAATACCATGAACGTTAAAACTGTTAAATCTATCACTCAACCTTCCCCAAACCACCTAGAGAATCCGGAAGTTTTCGGCACAGACACTCAAAGTTTAATGGATCTGTTGCTAGAGGAAATGCGGTCGGCACTCTATGGTTCCAAAGCTTTAGAAACCAATGGTGGTTTGACTTCTGAACCCAAACGCCTACCCAGTCGCGCTCAAGTCGTGGCAAAACGCATGGTGCAGGAGGTACAACGAATTTGCCGCAAGAGCGATCGCATTCAAACCTCTGGTCAAGTTCGTTCCTGGCAAATTACGTTAATTCGTCACCGCTTACATAAGTGTTTAGGCTACTATAAATTGGGGTCTAAGCAAGGGCGTGTTGAATTGCACAGCACATTAAGTGCCATGGTTTATCGCCATGTTGCTCAGCCTCAATCCCAGTTAAAATTTTCGGCTCGTTATAATCTGATTGAGGACTTTTTACAAGACTTTTATGCTGAGTCCTTGAAAGCATTTCGTCGGGAAAATGAGGTGGATGTAGACTACACGCCTCGCACTCAAATTGAACTGGCAGAGTATATGGCATTTACGGAACAGTATGCCAAGCGGCGCATCACCTTACCGAACCGTTGTAGTCAACAGCTTATCGTCCTGAGAGCGCAAAGCTTTGCCAGACGCCAACCCAATGAAACGGCTCTAGATATTGAGCAAGCTGTGGAATTTGCCAAGGGCGAAGAAGCCCAAGAGTTAAGCCGCTCCCCGGCGATGCAACAAGTACGGGCGCACCTAGTCGCTCAAACCACTGATCCCAGTGAATCTGTGCTGCGCGATCGCGTGGTTGGTGAACTGATTAATTATCTTGAGCAACAAGGTCACTCTGACTGCGCGGATTACCTGGTCTTAAAGTTACAAGACCTCGCCGCACCGGAAATCGATGAGATTTTAGGGCTAACCCCCCGCCAACGGGATTACCTGCAACAGCGCTTTAAGTACCACGTCGAGAAATTCGCCCGCTCATCTCACTGGAAACTGGTACACCAATGGCTGGGAGCCGATTTAGACCAAAAATTAGGCATGACCTCTGACCAATGGGAAACTTTTTTGGCTACACTTGATCAGCAACAACAGCACCTTCTGTCTCTCAAACAAGCCCACAAGAGTGATGCTGAAATTGCCAAAGCGCTCAAATGTACACCAAAACAACTGCAAAAGCGCTGGACTAAGTTACTAGAATCTGCCTGGAAAACTCGCAATTCTGATGGTTCTCTGAGCAAATAAGGAGTGCGATGGTTGAATATAGAGGAGGTCGAACGCAAAAACTTGATTCTCTTAGCGTGTCATTTTAACGGTTTCATGTCTAACCGTCATCCCCCTCTAACTTCTCCGGTTTAGATGGGGGATGCTGCTACACAAGGCAGATGGCAAAGGGTAGAGGTTCTTAGCCAACTCTGTCCGGCAGAAGGAGAAAGATTAGCTAATTTTATACTGACCCTAGAAAATACCAATGGATAATGTGACCGCTTCACATAGGTTTTACAGGCACTGACTGCTAACTTTTGCTAAGATTTTGCTAAGATAGTGAAGATAGTGTTAAGAATTTGAAATGATTAGGACGTAGCGATTAGGACGTAGCGATAGAAAAGCTGAATGTCTTGATCAATTGAGGAGAGCCTCTCATTCATTAGATTCATCTATTAATAATATTGACAAACATGGTGGTAAAAATGGCTCCAGTTTTAATATCATCCCCAGTTACAGAATCCGATCAAAAAGCTCTCCGCCAAGTCTGGCAAACATTAGGACCAGATAGTTGTCCGCGTTCCTACAATTTCCATTGTCACACCACAGCTTCCGATGGTCAGCTTTATCCCAAAACGCTAATAGAACAAGCCATTGCTATCGGTCTTAAAGGGTTTGCGATCACGGATCATCACACAATCGATGGCTATCAAATCGCTAAAACCTGTCTCCATTCCCTCCAAGACACTTTACCCCATCAGGCAATTCCTCACCTCTGGATAGGTGTCGAAATCAACGCTCGCTTATTGAATACAGATGTTCATATCTTGGGCTATGCGTTTGATCCTCACAATTCCCAGTTACAGACTTATCTTCAGGGTAAAGCCCCTAAAAATCAACAAGCTGAAGCCGCTACTGTCATCGATGTTTTGCATCAGGCGGGTGGATTGGCGGTGCTGGCTCATCCGTGCCGTTATCGACGTTCAGCTAAGGAACTGATTCCCGCCGCCGCCAATTTGGGAATTGATGGCGTAGAAGCCTATTATGCTTACGCGAACCCGAATCCTTGGCATCCCAGCCCTAGGCAAACTCAGCAAGTGAAACAGTTAAGTGCCACCTATAATTTGTTCAATACTTGTGGTACAGATACCCACGGTTCAAACTTGCTACGGCGTTTGTGATAGCAAATCTCAATCAACCAGTAGGGGTACGACATGTCGTACCCCTACTCTGTATTGGTGCTAAGTTCTCAGTGATATAGCACTACGCACTCTAGTTAGGACATAAAAGAAAAACTATACATCACCACTAAACTCCAGTCTGCATCATCATCAGTATAAAAATGCTCAAAGTCGTGAGGACTAGGAGGATGCCTAGAGCGACCGATTGACCTAAATGTTTTGAACTTTGTGAAACTTTCATGTTTTCGGTGTTTATTTTGAGGATAGATTATGAACATATCAAACTTTTCGTTAAGTTTATGAGAAAAAGCAATATGTCTTAATTTTATTTAACATAAGTACACGTTTTAAAGGTTTCAAAGCGGTATATGTAAATGAGAAGCTGTAGGTGAAAATAGTTTTGAGGTATATTTACTTACACGGTTTGGCGTCCAATCCGGGATCAGCAAAGGCGGTTTATTTACGCGATCGCTTTGCGGAGTTAGGAGTGTCTCTGTTAGTTCCCGATTTGAACCAGGGTGACTTTTCTCATCTGACACTTACCCGTCAGATTCAGCAAATTCAGGCGGAGTGTTTGTCAACGCCCACCCCAATCACATTAATCGGTTCGAGTTTAGGCGGACTTACGGCGGCTTGGTTAGGGGAATATCACACGTTCATCCAGAGGTTGATTCTGCTAGCGCCAGCCTTTGGATTTCTCTGGAGTTGGTTATCTACTCTGGGAGAAGAAACACGGCATCAATGGCAAGTTGAAGGATATCGTCCTATTTATCACTATGGCGAACAGAAAGAACTACCCCTTTCTTATAAATTTGTGGAAGATATCCGTCAGTATGAACAAACTCACCGATTGAAACGACCTCTTCCTACTCTGATTTTGCATGGGCAGCATGATGAGGTGATTCCCATTAATGAAAGCCTAATCTATGCCAAGGAACGGTATTGGGTGCAGCTTATTCCATTCAATAGTGATCATTCGTTAAGTGGCGTAAAAGCCGAAATTTGGCAGTCAATTCGTGATTTTTGTCAATAACCTTGTAGAGACGCGCCATGGCGCGTCTCTACAATCAGTCGAGGATTTAAACCTCTAGCATTTCATCATTCAAATGGGTCGCAAACGGGTCACCTTCAAGGTAAAAGGACCCCCTCCCGTTTCTCCAAAAGCCCGCACCCGAATAATATAGGTTCCGGTTTCAGTAATCCGGGAAAATAGCAACGAATTCGTCGTACCATCGGGACCATCATCATTTTCGGCAATAGTCGAGCCATCAGAGGCTAAGAGTGTAACAATTGTATCGAAGCTATCTGAAATTAAATCAATAGCCACTTGATCGCCAGCACTCAATTCTATAGTGTAGTCCCGGGCAAACCCCCCCTCTCCCGTGGGAATATCTTGGTCAGTGAGGGTATCAGAAACTTGATTACGCTCAGGAATCGGAATCGGATTATACAGTTCATTTTGCGCTCTCACAGCCGCCGCCGTTAAGCCCACTGTCAAAAAGGTTGTAGGAACAAGCAGAGCAAAGCTAAAACGAGCGGCAAAGGCATTCATCATAGAAAATTCATTTACGCTGAACGGGTCAATTATAGGCGTTCTACTGTAGGTATTGATGATTCGGCACTCCTAATCATCTATCGTCGAATATTAAAACAACACCACTCTTGGCGTTTCCAGAGAGTCGCTACTGTCCAGTTATGTTGTTCTAGGGTATCAGCAATAGGTTTAGCCTGATCCAACAATATTCCGCTAATAATTCCCCAACTGTGGGGACTGGCGATCGCACTGATTCCAGGAATCAGGTCAATAATCACTTCTGCCAGGATATTGCAGAGAATACCATCAACCTTTTTTTCTCCCAAAAGATGAGATAATAGCTCAACACTACCCTTCTTCACCACCAAGCGATCGGCACTAATCTGATTCAATTCTCGGTTGCTGCGGGCAGAGCGCACAGCTAGGGGATCAATATCTACCCCCAAGACTTTTTTTGCCCCCAATAACACAGAGGCAATGGATAAAATACCCGATCCACACCCAATATCCGCAATAACGGGGTGGCTATGATCATAACCGATTCGCATTTCCAGGGCTTCTAGGCACAGATGCGTGGTGGGATGGGTTCCCGTACCAAATGCTGCACCCGGATCGAGGCGCAACAGCAGGCGATCGGTTTGGTGGGGTACAGATAACCAAGCCGGGTAAATCAAAAAGCAATCGCCAATTTCTGTGGGTTGCCAATGCTGTTTCCAACTACTTGCCCAGTCTTCTTCATCAATTAAGTGCCACTGGGTTAAGGGGAGTGGCAATCCTACCGTCAGGGCATCTTGGCGCAACCACAAGGAAAGTGCTGCCAAATCCAACAAATGTGCCTGATTTTGGGGTAAGTGAGCTCGGATCAGTTGAGAATGTCCCTTGCTTTCACAAGACATTCCCCGACAGCCGAAACTATCCAGTCGCCAGAAGATTAAATCCTCCAAGTCTGGATCGCCCAAAATTCTAATTTCCCACCAGCTATTTGCCATACGATTTCAGATTTCAGATTTCAGATTTTAAATTGAGGGAGAGCCGTTGGAAACCAACAGATATCGGAGGATCGTTGTTCTACCGTCTGAGTCATCCAAAATCCAAAACCCAAAATCCAAAATTGACGTGACTACAGTGTTACCGTATAAGCGTCCCGAATACCAGGAACTTTGGTAATTTCGGTCAAAATTCCTTCCGGTAGGGGATCATCAATGCTCAAGACCATTACAGCATCACCTCGGACAATCTTGCGACCGACCTGCATACTGGCAATATTCACATTAAAACTACCCAGTAGCGACCCAATTTTACCAATAATTCCCGGCATATCGCGGTGCAGGGTAAAGAGCATGTGGTGACTCGGTGGTACATTAATCGGAAACTCGTCAATACTGGTGATGTGAATTTCACCATCGCTCAATAGCGCTCCCGTCACCGAATGTTCACCCAAGGAACCCTTAGCCGATAGCAGTAGCGAACCACCCGAATAATCTTGAACCGAAGCATCGCGGGTTTCAATCACCCTAATTCCCCGCTCTTTTGCCTCAATTGAAGCATTGACGTAGTTCACCCGCTCACGTAAGGCTTGGGATAATAGTCCTTTCAGAGAGGCTACCACTAATGGCTGACTATTATTCGTGGCTAATTCCCCTTGTAACCGGACATTGAGCTGTTCAATTCGCCCACCCGCTAACTGACTGACCAAATTGCCCAAGGTTTCTGCCAAGCGCATATAGGGTTTGAGTTGTTCTAGCACATTCGACGATAGTCCGGGAATATTCACGGCTGAACGAGCCGGTAATCCTAAGAGGACATCGCGAATTTGTTCAGCCACATCAATGGCAACATTAACTTGGGCTTCTGCGGTTGACGCACCCAGGTGAGGCGTAAGGATCACTTCCTTACCCAGTTCACGTAGGGGAGATTCTCCCAGGGGTTCTGACTCAAATACATCCAGTGCTGCCCCAGCTATTTTACCTGTCTTTAAGGCTTCTGAAAGTGCCGCCTCGTCAATGACTCCACCTCTAGAGCAATTGATAATTCGAGCCGTTGGTTTCATTGTCGCCAAGGCTTCGGCATTAATCAAATGAGTGGTTTCCGGGGTTTTGGGAATATGCAGGGTGACGTAGTCCGACTCCCGCAACAACAAATCCATATCCACCAGACGACAGCCTAGCTGATCCGCACGTTCCAGGGAAATAAAGGGATCATAAGCCAGTAACTTCATCCCCATGGAGCGGACAACTGTTGCCACATGGGAACCAATTTTACCCAAGCCCACAATACCTATGGTTTTTTTGTAAACTTCGGCACCGATAAAGCGTTTGCGATCCCATTGACTATTTTTCACCGACTGATTGGCTTCTGGGATGTGGCGGGATAAAGACAGCATCATCGCTAAAGCGTGTTCAGCCGCCGCAATGGTGTTTCCTTCGGGGGAGTTAACCACGACAATACCCTGACGGGTAGCGGCTGGGACATCAACGTTATCAACGCCAACTCCCGCACGTCCAATAATCTTGAGTTGTTTACCCACTTCGATGATTTCTTTGGTCACACGAGTGCCAGAACGAATCATCATGGCATCATACTCAGGAATGATGCTAACGAGTTCCTCAGGCGATAGATTGGTTTTCACATCAACCTGAGCCACTTGGGAGAGGATATCAATTCCAGCTTGATCGATGGGATCGGATACAAGTACTTTAGACATTGCCAGTAGAAGGGTTGAAATGAGTTACACCGATTGTGCCTTGCTGTAAATTAATGCAGGACAGCTTATCAACTACACAACAGGGCTATCGCTGGACAATCAGGATGACTGACCGCAGTAGGCTATTGTAACGGCAAAGGGGTCAGTGTTGACCACATTGACCGAAAGTTTTAAAGTTTCCCACGTTTTCCTAGTTGTTGGCAATGATGCCAATTCTCAACCCACAGGCGCTCAACCCGCTCAAACTCCCGTGTATTAGGGTTAGCAGAGTTAAGAGTGGTTTGAGCGATCGCGCACCGAGATTAAACGCCCCCTCCCATACATCACACCAACATTCGTATCCAACTGATAGCGCATTCCTCGTCAAAATTTCTGGCTGACAACCTAGATAATATTCTTAAACTGAATGGCACGCTCAATAAGCATTGTGAGATTGCCAAAACTTTTGATATACCGTAGGGTGGGCATTGCCCACCAGAATACGAGGAGCGTGACATTCTCCTTAAACTAGGAGTCAGACTATTCTCACTTCAAATGGCGGGCGTCGCTATTTGAAGTGAAAGTTTTCGGTCAGGAGTCAAGTATTCTCACCATTTTCTCTACTTCTTGAGGTTCGTCTTCAACCGTAATCGGCACACCCGACCATTTACTGAGTTCGTGAGCTAACCATTCCATTTCTGGCTCAACGAGTTCGAGAAAAGCTGCAGATAATGCGTAGTTTTTTTGTTCGGTGCCGATTATAATTATTGGGGAAAACAACCAGGTATAATCTTCTTCTTTGAAGGTTCCAGCTATCATCCTAATATGGTGAATATATATCAGTTTTGTGATGGTATTTTTGATAATTATCAATTGTTGATTTTTTAGTCCAATTACTTCGTGAATAAAATATAATTTTCTTGAATAAAATATAATTTTATGCAATCCAATTGCTTCAAGTATAGACGAGCATGATTTCGGCAAAATTATCCATTTTTTTACAACTGATATAATTACAAAAACAACAGATGTAGACACAAAAAACCAGTGCAATAACTCAAAATCAGAAAATTCTGGGTTTACAATTTTGATTAAAATTCCAACAATTATTGCCGGAAGAATACCAAATAAACCAAGACTAATACCAAAATATACAATCATAATTAAGCTAGCAACATAGTCGTTTATTGTTAAGTCTTTTGGTGAAATTACAACCTCTACTTTATCCCCATAATTTTTAATTTTAATTCGACTCCAAAATGGTTTTTCGCACACAGCAAAGATATCTGCTTTCTGAGGAGGGTGTGCCAAAGCTTGCAGTGCTTCCCCAACCGATGCTGGACGACGATTTAGACTGGGTTGTGTCATCCATTTCAGCCAATCAATCAACTCTGAACTGAGATTGACAAACGATTCAAACTGAATTCGCAAATTCTTCTGGGGAAAATCGGCTGGATGCCTCCCTGTTACTAAATAAATTAGAGTTGCACCCAAACTGTAAAGATCGGAAGCCGGAACAGTGCGTCCACCAAATTGTTCAGGTGGCATATATCCGTAAGTTCCTACAACTGTCATTATGCTACACTTTTGGGCAGCTAGGGTTTGTACTAAACCAAAATCAACTAAATAAACTTGACCCACACTGTTACCTGAGCGACTTGCCAATAAAACATTACTGGGCTTGATAGCTCTATGAATAACGGGCGGTGGCGGCTCATGTAAATAGCACAAAATTTCCAGCAGGGCTTGAGCCAATTGCTTAATGTCTTCTTCGCTAAAGGTTCGTCCATCTATTAACCATTGCTCTAAGGATTTAGCGGGTATATATCTTTGCACCAACGCTAATCCCTTACCCATTGATGCGTCTAGATCAAAATAGTCTAGGTAACAGGGAATTGCTGGATGAGAAAGGAGTTTTAATATTTGGGCTTCTCGTTCAAACAGTTTCCAATCATCCGCTTGAAAATTTTCTCCGAAAATTAGCAACTTAATTACCACTAAGTCTTGATTTTTTAAGTCTCGTGCCAACAAAGTGCGTCGTCCCGTATTTTTGTTGATCTGTTTTTGGATAGCGTAACGCTTGTTTAAAATGTTAATCACCATTATTTATTTTACTCTTGACCGGAAAAATTTATATTTTGATATTTTGATGTAAATCAGGATTCATTTCCTAAGTGGTAAATCTAATAACCTGCTGAGTTCAGATTCAATCCAATCAACTTCGCGATCAGTCAGATTCTCAGTAGGAATTGTATAGATATGTGTTCCAACTAATTATTTCCAACCTAAGGTAACACTCGTTACTCAATATTCCCTTTTGCAGAGACGTTCCGCCTTCACATCTCTACGCCTTGTGTCTGCACAGAGGACTTGCAGCAGATTTGAACGAGTTGGCAACTAGCGAAATAGATTGTCCGACCTACCGACTACTGAGTTTTCCGGCAATTTTTGATTTTTCTTCTAGGATAGCGACCGCGACAGCACATTTCATCCACTAGCCAAATTTCTTAACATGTTCTTCGGTGCTACGCTTGAAGTTAGGCAGACTATTGCTGGCAAAGAAATGTTAACATCGAACATTCTTATTCTGTCTGGAATTTACCTGTCTATTCAGGAGCAGGAAGGTTCTCACTTCAAGTGGCGTCGCTATTTTCGTGAAAGTTTTCGGTTAGGAGTCAAGTGTTTTCATCATTTTCTCCACTTCTTGAGGTTCGTCTTCAACAGTAATCGGCACACCCGACCATTTACTGAGTTCGTGAGCTAATCATTCCATTTCTGGCTCAACGAGTTCGAGAAAAGCGGCAGATAATGCATAGTTTTGTTGTTCAGCAATGATTAGAATTGTTGGCGGAATTAATCCTATATGCTTTTCTCTTTTCGATGATTCATTTATCAGCGAAAAAGGTTGAATATAGCTCAGTTTAATAATAGTATTTTTAAGGATTTTTTTTGGAGTTATTTTAAACCAAATTAACTCGTAACTCAAATACATTTCTTGTTTATAAAGATTAATTCTAGTCAATCCGAGTGAACGAATAATATACGATAAACCAGCTTGAAGTATAATCCAATTTTTGCCAACTGAGATAATTAAAAAACTAGCAAATACCAGCACAAAAATCAACAGCAGTAAATCGAAGTATCCAGAGTTAACCATCCAACTTATTAACATAAACACACCCACCGCAGGAACGCCAAGTTGCAGGGCAAAACTTATAATAATCGTTAAAACAAAACCTAGATCAATTTTTAATCGTTTTGGTGGAATCAAAATCTCTAGTTTATCATCATTTTTTTTAGTTTTAATGCGACTCCCAAACGGTTTTTCTGCACCAGCAAAAATATCGGCTTTCTGAGGGGGGTGTGTCAAAGCTTTCAGTGCTTCCCCAGCCGATGCTGGACGACGATTTAGACTGGGTTGTGTCATCCATTTCAACCAATCAATCAACTCTGAACTTAGATTGACAAACGATTCAAACTGAATTCGCAAATTCTCCTGGGGTAAATCGGCTGGATGCCTCCCTGTTACTAAATAAATTAGAGTTGCACCCAAACTGTAAAGATCAGAAGCCGGAACAGTGCGTCCACCAAATTGTTCAGGTGGCATATATCCGTAAGTTCCTACAACAGTAATTGTGCTACTTTTTTGGGCAGCTAGGGTTTGTACCGAGCCAAAATCAACTAAATAAACTTGACCCACACTGTTACCTGATCGGTTTGCCAATAAAATATTACTGGGCTTGATATCTCTATGAATAACGGGCGGCTTTTGCTCATGCAAGTAGCACAAAATTTCCAGCAGGGCTTGAGCTAATTGCTTAATGTATTCTTCGCTAAAGGTTCGTCCATCTATTAACCATTGCTCTAAGGATTTAGCGGGTATATAGCTTTGCACTAACGCTAATCCTTTACCCATTGATGCGTCTAGATCAAAATAGTCTAGGTAACGGGGAATTGCTGGATGGGAAAGGAGTTTTAACGTTTTGACTTCTCGTTCAAACAGTTTCCAATCATCCCCTTGAAAATTTTCTCCAAAAATCAGCAACTTAATCACTACTAAGTCTTGAGTTTTTAAGTCTCTTGCCAATAAAGTGTGTCGTCCCACATTTTTGTTGATCTGTTTTTGGATAGCGTAACGCTTGTTTAAAACTTTAGCCACCATTGTTTATTGTCCTCTTAGTAAAATTAGTTTATGGTTTTGCGTTTTTGTTTAATTCAGGGTTCATTTCCTAAGCGGCAAATCTAATAAATTGCTGAGTTCAGATGCAATCCAATCAACTTCCCGATCAGTCAGATTCTCAGTAGGAATTGTATAGAGCTGTGTTCCTACCCAAATCTCAATGTCGCGACAAACAGGTGAGTCTGTATTGTAATCATGTGAAAATCCTAATTTCCAAATAGAACTTTTGGGAATTGAATCTCGATTATTAAGTGATATGTTATGCTGATCAATTCGGAGTCGGGTAGATTGTTTAGATGCTGAAAAAAGAGAGATAATGGCTGATATGATAATGAAAGAAACACTGAGGCATAAAATACCAGAAAAACCACTCATTATTTTTTCATAAAAAGAGTTTGCAGTAAATACATTCACCATCGATGATATGCCAATTGCTAGAAATTGTAAAAAACCTAAAAAAGCTAGGATTGAGAATATACACTTAAAAACCACTAAACCAATTGTTGTCTCCGAATCATTATGTATGAAAAATTCTATACTATTACGGTCTTTTTTGATTTGAACTTTACTACCCTCAGAATTCCTTACCACTGGGGACTCTGAGTTGCCCAGTTTTTCCAGGGATTTTAAGGCTTGATCAGCAGAGGATAAACGGTTGTTCAAATCCGGTTCAGTCATCCACTGCAACCAATCGATAAAGCCTGAATCGAGAGAGATTTTTGGTTCAAATTCAATTCGCAAATCCTCTTGGGGTAAATCAGCGGGATGCGTCCCGGTTACCAAGTAAATTAATGTGGCACCTAAGCTGTAGAGATCGGACGCTGGAACCGCACGTCCACCAAATTGTTCCGGCGGCATATACCCATAGGTTCCCACAACTGTAATCGTGCTACCTTCTGCTGCGGCTAAAGTCTGAACTGAGCCAAAATCTACTAAATACACTTGACCAAAACTGTTGCCTGAGCGGTTTCCTAACAGAATATTACTCGGCTTAATATCCCGATGAATTACTGGGGGATGCTGTGCGTGTAAATACATTAATATTTCGAGTAATGCTTTAGCGATGTGCTTAATTTCGGCTTCGTTAAACTGACGACCCAATTTAACCCATTCTTCCAATGATTTCGCTTGGATATAACTCTGTACCAATGCCAAGCCTTTAGTCTTGGTTGTTTGGACGGGAAAGTGGTCTAAGCAATGGGGAATTGCCGGATGAGAGAGTGACTGTAAGGTTTCGGCTTCTCGCTCAAACAATTTAATATCATCCCATTTAAAATCGGCACTAAAGGTGAGGAGTTTGATAGCGACTAATTCCTGGGTTTGTAAGTCTCGCGCCAGCAACGTGCGTCGTCCACCATTTTTACCGAGCTGTTTCTGGATTTGGTAACGTTTTTTTAAGACTTGCTCCACCATATTTTTCCTTAAGCTGTTGTGCCTTTAAACCACTGACTCAGATTGGCGGTTTGCCGAGAACACCAGTCCAGTAATTAAATTATTATACTTGACTACCAAATTTTCCGGCAATTTTTGATTTTTTTTCTATGATAAGTAGTCGGACTTTCATTAAAGTTAACGGTGGAGATTAGGCAACACCTCGACTTCGCTCGGTGTGTCACAGCTCATCTGGCAACAGTAAGGGTTTGAGGCTTGTTAACATTTCTTAGTACAGTTATGAGTTAGTAAGGGCGGGTTTTGTTGAGCAGTTATCGGGAAACAAACTGATTGAGTGGCTAAACCCGCCCCGACAAAACTTATGACTTATTTCTTGTGACTGTGGTTACACCAACCGATGCTTTAGGTCACTTTCCCAGAATGACATCTGGGTGTCGGCTCAGGCGACGTCGCCGCTCACGTCGCTTCAGCCATTCGGTGGCATCATCGATGAAGGAATACACCACTGGCACTACCACCAAGGTTAACAGGGTTGATAGTAGCAACCCCCCTAGAATTACGGTGGCGATGGGGGAATAGGCATCCATACCAATTTCTGGGAAGAACGCCAGCCGCACAATTACGATAACGGTGGTACAGGTGGTCATGGTAATCGCTTTTAACCGAACCGGACCTGCCATGCGAATCGCCACATCGCGGGGAACTCCTTCTTCTCGTTTCGCCAGGATCAATTCGAGTAGTAAAATTGCTGCGGATAGAGACAAACCGGATAGGATGACAATGCCCAGAATTGAAACGCTTGAAAGGGTTTGATCCGCCAAAATCAATCCGCCGAAGACACCAACTAATTGTAGGGGAACTGACACCATCATCACCAAAGGTTGAATAAACGAGCCAAACTGAATGACAAGAATTAAATAAATTAAAATCAGCGACACGAGCAACCCTTTAAGCAAACGGTCAAACTCAATCATCATGTCGGTCATATCACCCATGGAATCGATACCATAACCAGGGGGAAATTGCAACTCCATTCCCGCCCGCATTGCGATCGCCATCGACAAATCCATGGAAGCCGGACCCCCTTTCCGGTAGTAGCCGTTGACATACACCACCCGCTTCCCATTAATATGCTCAATCACGGTAGGACCATTATGCCGTTCCAATGTAGCAACAGTTTTTAGGGGAACCTGTTGTCCCATCGGTGTGGTGATGTACGTGTTTGCCAGATTGCTCAGGGTGCCGCGTTCTTCCTCCTCATAGCGCACCAGAATCGAATTTTGACGTAGGTTGGGACGGTTGTAATAGCGGCGGGTAAAGCCACCTGTGAGGGCGTAGCGGGCTTGTTCTGCCACCATCCGTACATTCATCCCCAGTTCTTCGGCGCGACGACGATCCACCTGGATCTGATATTCTGGCTGAGTTAGGGCTGAACTGGTTTGGGGCATGACTAAACCGGGCGTATCTTCGGCGATGCGGAGGACATCTTGGGCTAAACGATGGAGTATATCTAAATCCTCCCCATACACCGCAAGCTGAATCGGAGCCGCAGATGTCGCCATTACGTCAACACCCATCTCCTTTAAGGCGATGCGGCGCAAACCGGGAATAGTCCGGCGGGCTTCAGCTTCGACGCTATCCATAATTTCCCAGATGTCACGGTTGCGATCGTCCTTGAGGGTGACAATTAGAGAGGCGGAGTTAACGCTACCCATCGTGTAGCCACTGAAATAGGTACTATTACGGGTCAGTTCAAACCCCGTTTGGGACGACACTTTGTCGATGTCCGGTTGGGCGAGTAAAATCTGCTCAAAGCGGTAGGTACTCTCGTCAGTCTTAGCAAAAGATGTACCCGGTTCCATCTCCAGCGATGCCATAAACTGACCCGAATCCCCCAGGGGCATCATTTCTTGAGGCACAAACGGATAAAGTGCGATCGCAAATACAATAGCAGCTCCCGCGATCGCCAGCGTCACCTCCCGATTATTCATACACCGATCCAGCAGCCAACCATAGCCCTGTTCGAGTTTCTCAAAGCCTACCCGCACCGGGGTCAACAGCCATTGCAACCATGTCTTTCGTTGGCGTCTGTTCTGGGGTGGCTTCAGCACAAATGCGGCAATTAGGGGAATCAGCGTTACCGACACAATCAGCGAGGCGATAAAAGCAAACACCATGGGCCACACGATGCCCACAAACATCAGTCCTGTCAACCCTCCCGCCATAATTGTCGGTAACAGTGCTGCAATCATTACACAACTTGCCGCCGCACTTGCCAGAAACACCTCCCCTGTTCCCTGAATGGCTGCTTGTCGGGGGCGTAGCCCTTCCCGTAATTTCCGGTCAATGGAGTCGATGACGATAATGGAATCATCCACCAGTTTCCCAATTGCCATCATCATCCCAATCAGCGTGGAAGAATTGAGGGACATCTCGATGGGAATAAAAGGCAAGGTGGAGAGAGCCAGAGAAGTAGGGATGGAGATCATGATCAGCGCCGTAGCGCGGAAATCTTCCAAAAAGATCAGAATCACCACCCCAGCGAGCAACACGCTAATCAGCAGTTCCTGGAAGGTGCTATCAAGAATAATATTGACCAAATAGGAGTTATCATAAGCTTCTGCAAAACTAAGACCCGGATACTCTGCCTGAATCTGCTCCAGTTCTGCCCGTACCTGCTTGATCACCTTCGGGGAACTCGAATCCGGCTTCTGGATCACATTCACGGCTAAAGCCGCCTCGCCATTGTAGCGGTAGCCACTGCGCCGTTCCTCAAAGGTATCTTCTACGGTAGCCACATCTCGGACATAAACCACCTGCCCATCCTGCTCCAAGACTGGGTAATCCATCACATCCGCCGCACTCAGCGCCCGTTCATCCGCCCGCACCAAGATTTCCGAGTCACCCTGAGTCAGCACCCCAGCGCCCTGGCTGACGTTATTGGCATCAATCGCGTCGCGCACCTGCAAAATTGATAACCCGTAAGCGGCTAACTTCTGTCGATCCACCACCACCTGAAGCTGTCGCCGATAGCCGCCAAAGATGGATACAGCCTGGACATTTGGTACTTGGGTTAGCCGATCAACCAGGGTGTTATCCGCAAATTCCCGTAGCTGCACCGGGTCCCAGCCATCTCCCTGTAGCGCCAACGTCAGCACCGGACGGTTGAGGGGATCAATCGGCAATACCCAGTAAGAACGGGAGTTCAAGCCATCCAGTTCAATATCTCCCTCAGCCGCCGTCATGATGCTCTGCACAGATTGCACCGCTTGATTGATATCATCCCCCCAGGCAAATTGAATCGTCACTAAGGACATATCTTGCTGGGAACTAGAGCGAATAAACCGCACATTGTCCAGCACCGTCAGCCGCTGCTCAATAGGCTTACTGATATAGGTTTCAACTTCTGTGGGCGAGGAACCTGGTGCCATGGTGACAATCGACACCAATGGACTTTCCACGTAGGGCATCATCCGCACCGGTAGGAGTATTAGACTCAGTACGGATAGGACTAGCACGGCGATGTACAGCGCGGCGACAATTACCGGATGCTTAATCGACCAACGGGTGAGAAAGGTTTTGATCATGGGGGCGCTGGGGGGAAATGTAGAGACGTGCCATGGCACGTCTGGGAGATGGGGGAGATAGGGAAATTGTGTAGGGGCGGGTTTCACTACTATCGTTTGAAATGGTGCGTTACGCTTCGCTAACGCACCCTACACCCGCTGACGTGACAGTGGAACGTCTGGGAGATAGGGAAGCGGAGGAGATTTTCAAGGCTTACTCAAACGCCCGATGATGTCATTCTGAATGGAGCGAAGCGGAATGAAGAATCTCTCCAGATGCTGAAACTTTCTGGCTAAGGTGATACCAAATTTGCCTTTGTCACCCCTTTTATATATTGGAGATGAAGACAGTTGCCTATTGCCTGTTGGCTGTTGCCTTGTCTCCACCAAAAAGGGGATAGTTAACCGGGATTGAGTTTGACTACTTCACCTCAATATCAAATGTTTCTTGTCCAGACATAGCCGGATCAGTCGATTTCACCGCCATCATCCATTTTCCTTTCATCCCCATGTTAGTCATCACCTTGTATCGTCCAGGTTGAGTATCAGGTTCTACCTTAGTCATGGCTGTCATTGGCTCCATGTCTTCCATTTCCATAGACAGATCGACTTGTAGATCCTCCACGGCTACGGGTTCATTGGTGGCGGAATCAATCACCTCGACCACAAATTCTGCATCACCCATCGGTACAGTGCCATCTTCAGGAGACACCATGGTGATGATTACGTTATTTTCGGCAGGGGATGCCGTCGTTTCGGTTGTCGGAGCAGTCGCTGCATCGGTTTCTAATTCACTCTCCACTTGATTACCACTACTGCAAGCGGTGGTTAAAACGCTGATTGTCAGCATGAGCAAAAGAAGTTTTTTCATCAGAATCCTCACTGAAATAGAATTGAACAATTGTGAAATCAAAAGGATTGCATTTTTTTCTTCCCCATTTTCCAGACGTGCCATGGCACGTCTCTACAACCCCATTTTCCAGACGTGCCATGGTTTGCCTGATAATGTTACTCAACTGCCACCTTGAGCAGAGTTTGACCTGCATAATCGGGGTCTTTAACCTCGACTTTAATATGCCACTCTCCCGCCATGCCAAAATGAGTTTTGACCTGGAACTGTCCGGGTTTGTCAGTTGGTTCTAGTTCCACCATCGTCGTCATTGGCGGCATATTGGGCATAGGCATGGTGACGTCTACCGCCACATCCTTAGCGGGTAAGGGTTCTTGAGTCTGGGGATCACGGACTTCTAGGATGAGTTCAGCCCCCCCTGACTTAAATCCCTTGGTAGGATCAGGGTCAACGATCGCAACTTCAATTTTGTCCTGACTACTCTCACCCAGCATCGGTACGGGATCGCCAGTGTCATCCACCACCGTCACTTGAACATTAGGAACCAGACGGCTATCCCCAGAAGTAATCACGCGATCGCCCATTTTCAGTCCCTGGGTGATTTCGATGCGATCGCCACTAATCATCCCCCTCTCAACCTGACGCCGTTGCGCCTGGTTATCCTGGATAACCCACACCGAATTTTCACCATTAAACTCTACAACCGCCTTTCGAGGCACCGATATCGTATTTGCCTTACGATTTGTGAGAAGGATCATCTCCAAAAACTGCCCAGATAACAGACGTTCTTGAGGATTATCCACCACCGCTTCCACTGTCACCGTGCGGGTGTCATTGTTAGTTTGCGGGAAAATACTGGTAATCTTCCCCGTTAAAGGTTGATCCGTTACCCCTGGCACCTGGGCTTGAATTGGCGTACCCACCCGAATATATCCAGCATCCTCCTGTGCCACATTCGCCTGGAGTCTTACTCGCGAATAGTCCCCGATTTTCAGCACGCCCATACCGGGCTGTACGACAACGCCCGGATCAACCATACGAGTTTGAATAATGCCACTAATCGGGGATTGCAATTTCGTGTAACTCTGCATTACCGTCGCTGTACCCACCTCCGCTCGCGCCTGACCCACCTTGGCGCGATTTTGATCCACTTCAGCAAGTAACCTTGCCCGTGCTGCTTGGGCTTTCCTAATCGCCGCCTGTTTAGCCTTCACTTCAGAGGCGACAATATCCAAGTCATCTTGAGCAATAGCACCTTCTGCGACTAGGGTAGCAAAGCGATTTTGTCGTAGCTGTAAATAATCCAGTTCGGCTTGCAAGCGGGCAATTTCTTGAGTCTGTTCTTCAATCTGGACTTGGCTAGCCCGTAACGACGTTTCCATCGCATCGGCTTCCGCCTGGGCTTCGGCTAATTCCGTCGAGCGTTCCGTTGCATCCAGTTGAGCCAACACTTGCCCAGCCTTAACGCGATCGCCGGGATAAACTGAATAATTGGTTAATTGTCCGGCAACCCGTGGATAAACAACCACTTCCTGATAAGGCATAATCGATCCAGTGTAGGATACATTTGCCTCGAATTCTCCAGGTTGCACCACCTCTACCGTCACCGGAATCGGGTTAAACGCACCATTCACCTGCATCATGTCATCGTGAGACATTCCCGACATATCATGACCTTCCATCCCAGCCATAGAGTTAGTCGGTTTGATTTGATTCGTGATCAGGAGGATACTACTGCTGAGTACAGCGAAGACTCCCAGACCTAATAAAACCCGTCCGTATTTTTTGCGGCTAGACGGCTGTCGCAGTTCTTGGTCTGGTTCGGAAGCGAAAGGTTCTGGATGTTCAGATAAAGAGTCTGGAGTGTTGGGACGAGACTCGTCAATATCCGAATGGGGTAAGGGAGGTTCCAGAGACATAAAACATTCAGTCTGGATCAGACTACTGAAGAATCGTATCTATTTAAAGGTATCAGTTAATTATGAAATCAGAATGAAATCCTGACTGGGCGGATATCTTAATAGAAATTACACGGAACATTTGCATTTTTTGCTCGCCTAAACCCTTGATCTACCGTAGGGTGGGTTTCGACTTCGCTCAACCCACCAGCCTTTGCTACACGGCAACTCTAGTCGCTAACCCCTTTCGCACTAAACTGTCGGTAAAATTATCGTCCTAGGTCATCCTCTCAAAGGTAATCGAATTGTGAATGTACTGCCAACCCCGAGTTGGCTGTCTACTTGCAAGCTACCGTGGTGTGCAGTAGCGATCGCGCGGGCAATAGCCAACCCTAATCCCGAACCCCCCGTATGCCGAGAGCGATCGCGATTTACTCGATAGAAGCGATCAAAAATGTGGGCTTGTTCTGTCGGTGGAATGCCAATCCCGGTATCGGTTACTTTAATCAGTTCTACACTGTCGTGTAAGGTGCCAGCAATCGACTCAATTTCCCGTTCCATTGCTACCCAGTTTGCCCGAATCAATGCCCGATATGCCCCTAATCCAGAGATACCCAAAATCACGCCCATCACTCCAGCGTACCAAAGGCATAATTTCTTGACAGACTTCCAAGGGAACCAATACCTGAGCATAAAGAGATTGCAATACCGTTAAATCTCCTAAAGCCGCAACAAGGGCGATTAAGGGGGAAGTATTGATTACAATTCTCTGGGTTTCAGGCATTGTCTAAATCCGATAAGAGTTCTGCTTCGGTAAGGTCAATCATTGGCACACCATAACGATTTAAATTAAGCAGGAATGAAACTCTATCCGTGCCAATCAATGCGGCTGCCATTCCCGATGATAGGCGTTTCATCTCAAAAAGTTTGACTGCCATTGCCCATTGTGCCTCTTGTTCAAACTGTTCTCTAGTTTGTTGTAAGGCATCGGGAAAGGTTTCTGGGTAGGTGATTGTGAGTTGATGTGACATTGTGTTTTTAGTAGGTGGAGACAATTTCGTCATTTGTCATTAATCTAGTCAAAAGCTCTACAGCAGTGAATCTACCGATGATTGCGGTGTGGCATTCACCGGAAAACTCGTCTGAACCACCGTGTTTTTTTGTTTGGGCATCAACCGCTTGCCAAACTTGGCATAAAGTGCAGGAATCACCAATAATGTCAAGGCTGTAGAGGTAAACAAACCACCCAAAACCACAATTGCTAACGGTTGTAAAATCTCATTTCCGGCTCCACTGGCGATCGCTAACGGTAACATTCCCAATGCTGAGGTGATTGCTGTCATCAAGATGGCGTTCACTCGTTCTAGAGAACCGTTGACAATTACATCTGTAAGGTACATTCCCTGAGCAAACTTGTTGTTGTAGTTGTCTACCAGTAACAAGCCATTGCGAACAGCAACGCCAAACAGGGTGATAAAGCCAATCAGAGATGCAACTGAAATCACACCGCCAGTCAGCGCAATTGAGACAATACCTCCCACTAATGCCAAAGGTAAGTTAATCATGATTGCGATCGTAGCAGGAAGGGATTTAACCGAAAAGAACATCAACACGGTAATCACCATCGCCGCCAAGATACTATACACCAGCAGGTTATTAGTCGCCCGTTCCTCCGATTCAAACTGTCCGCCGTACTGGATAAAATAGCCATTAGGCAACTGTACGTTTTGGCGAATTTGAGCTTGAATATCACCAACAACACTGCCCAAATCCCGCTCAGTAACGTTAGCTGAAACAACAATTAACCGGGAAACGTCTTCTCGATTCACCACATTGACGCCCATGCCGTAATCTACTTTAGCCACGGTACTCAGGGGGATGGTTTCTCCCGTGGGAGTGGAGAGGGGAATCCCACCAATCGCATCTAAACTGTTACGCGCCTTTTGTGTCAGTGAGACGGAGATATCAATAAGCTGTTGGTTTTCCGCTACCTGGGACACCACTCGACCATTCAGAGCCGTTTCTACCACCTCTGACAATTGTTCCATGCTTAATCCATAGGTCGCCGCCGCCGCCCGATCATATTGGATTTGCACCTGACGTATGGGCAGTTGGGGTTCAAGCTGCAAGTCTACAACCCCAGCAATCGGTTCGATAACATCGCGCACCTGTTCACCAATCTGGCGGAGTTCAATCAAATCCGGACCAAAGATTTTTATCGCGATCGCACTTCTAACTCCAGAGAGTACCTCATCCATGCGGTGGGAGATAAATCCGCCTATATTAGGGGCGACACCGGGCAGCTTTAGGAAGGCTTCCCGCAGGTGTTTAACGCTGGCTTCCCGATCTTTGAGCGCCCGATCACTGAGTTCCACATCAACGTGTGCCATACTAACTCCAGCCCCATCAGCATCCCCAGGAGCGCGTCCTGCCCGTACCTGCACCCACTCATAGAGGGGATTGTCCTGAAGCGACTTAGAAAGCGCTATCCCTGCCCGATTCGTCATATCGAGGGACACACCCGGAAATAACACCATCGAGTTAACCATCGACTTTTCCTGGAATTCCGGCAGAAACACCCGTCCTAGGGAAGGAACGATCGCACAAGCCGCCACCAAAGCCGCTAGTGCCACACCCAAAATAATTTGGGGCGATCGCAACGAAACATTCAGCAACGGGCGATAGAGCCGTTCTGCCCACCGGGACACAAACGTGCCTTCCTGCGGTAAGGTTTGATTTGCCAGCAAAATCGCACAAAGGGCAGGAGAAAGGGTCATAGCCACCAGTGTAGAAGCCGCGATTGACAGCAAATATGCCAACCCCATCGGCGCAAAAATACGCCCCTCCACGCCAGTTAAACTAAAAATCGGTGCGAATACCACAATGATGATTACGGTGGAAAAAATCACCGCCAGCCGTACTGCTACAGAGGTGTCATAGACAACTTGAAAGGGATGCTTGGGATTACCCTGGGCTTGATTCGTGCGGAGTCCGCGATAACAGTTTTCCATGTCTACAATGGCATCATCCACAACGGAGCCAATGGCAACCACTAATCCACCCAATGTCATCGTATTGATGCCCAAGCCAAAGGCTTTCATGAAGAGTAACCCAACCAACAAAGATAGGGGAATCGCACTCAGAGTAATCACCGCCGTGCGCCAATTCATCAAAAACAGCAGCATGATCACCGACACAATAATGATGCCTTGAATCAGAGAACCGCTGACATTGCGAATCGCCGCATCAATGAAGTTGGACTGACGAAAGGTTCGTGCCACTTGCACATCAGCCGGAAAGGTTGGCTGCAACGACTGCATCACGGCTTCCACGGCTTTCGTGACGGTGGGAGTATCCACATCAGGTTGTTTATTAATCATCAGTACAACCGCAGGCTGCCCATTAAAACTGGCATCTCCCCGCTTCAGGGCTGCCCCAGTCTTGACCTCCGCCACATCTTGGAGCAGAATAGGTTGACCCTCCTGCACCTTCACCACCGATTGCTGCAAGTCTTCAATGGAGTTGATCTGCCCAATGCCGCGTACTAGAAGTTCTTGACCCCCACCAATCAGAAAACCCCCCGGAGCATTGGAATTGGCTCCCCTAGCTGCATTGGTGACTTCGGTAAGAGAGACATTACGCGATCGCAGTTTTGCTGGATCGACTAACACTTGTTCTTGGCGTTCATCTCCCCCATAAATAGTAACTTGAGAGACTCCTGGTACTGACAGAATCTGATGGCTGAGGGTGACTTCCACCAGTTGGCGCAGTTCCATCAGCGAGGTTTGCCCCTGCCCGTTTACGGTAAAGGCATACTGCAAAATCGTACCCAACGGGGATACCAGTGGCGAAATTTCTGGCGGATGGATGCCTTTTGGAAGCTGATTGGTGACTTGCTGGAGCCGTTCTGTTACCGATTGCCGCGCTTTGTAAATATCAGCATCTTGGTCAAAGACTACCTGCACCATCGATAGCCCTACCTTAGAAGACGATCGCACCGTCGTCACTCCGGGTAAGCCATTCACCGCACTTTCAATGGGTACAGTAATCTGTGTTTCCACCTCCTCTGGAGCCAATCCCGTTGCTTCGGTTTGAATATCGACTTGAGGCGGTGCAAATTCAGGAAACACATCCAGTGGCATCTGGGTGATACTAACAACACCCCACAGGGTAATCACAATGGCACCCGCAACGATGAACCACCGATGAGCGATCGCGTTTTTGAGCGTCTGATTCAGAATCGTGTTAAACATCTTAAATTAGGGGCTGCTGTAGAGAGTCTTGTGGTGGGGAGAGGCAATAGGGAATAGGCAATAGGGAATAGGGAATAAGCTGTTCGGCATTTAAACCTTAATGTCAATAACTGCTCTCATCCTTGTAATGCGTTAAGCGAAGCCATGCCGCAGGCTTTGCATCTTGCTCGCTACCCATTCCCAATTTAAATGCGTGACAGCTTAGGCAATAGGCAACAGTTTCAACATCTAGACGCTATTTTTCTTACGGATACTCACAAACGAAATCGCACCCACTAACACTACGGCTCCGCCACCAACAGCCGCTAAAATCCCCATCGGAAATCCACCCTCTTGCGGTGCGATTTCCCCAGGCTGTTGGGTTATATTGCCAGCAGCATCGTGGCTATGAGGGATTCCTTGGGCATCTGCCTGAGCATGAGCTGCATCGGTTTTAGGAGATGCGATCGCATCGGGGTTAGTGGCTGAATCAGCCGTTTTGGTTTTGCGAGATTCGGCATAAAGTGACAAGCCACCTTGGGTGACGAGGTTTTCCCCAACCGACAATCCTTCCGTTACTTCGATCAGTTCGCCCTGGGTTGCACCCGTAGTAATTTCAACTGGCTCATAAAAATTCTCATACTGCACAAAGACGAGCTGCTTGCCATCCGCATCCACCAATGCGGTGACAGGCACCATCACTCCAGTTCCACCCTCAGCGGATTGAGCGATCGGCGTGACAACAATGCCCAACATCTGATCAGTTTCAGTATTCACCTGTACTCGTTCCACACCCCCTGTCGCTTGAAACTCATCCCCATGTCCGACATGGGAAAAAGCCACATTGGGCATAGAGAGCAGCAGGCTGGTAATCAGGACAGATTCTAGTAAGGCTTTGTGCCGATAACGCATAGTTCACTCGCTCTGGGTTGACAACAATCTTACCCAGTCTGCCAAAGGACAGATGAAATTCAGGTGAAATTCCCAAATTGCGATTAGGTTCGTAGTAGGGGAACCTTAGCCCCAATACAAGTTTTCTTTTCATAGGGCTAATCCATTTTGATCAAACGTTACATTCAGTGTTCACCGCCTAAAATTTTTTGCCCAATTCAGACAAATTTCATGCCAATTTCATAGTGTTTTGGCATAATGGCAAAAATTAATCCATTCATAGACCGCCAAGTGGAATTAAAGCACCAGGAATTTACAAATGAAACTGGCACGCTCGATGCGAACAGTCATCCAAACAACGGGAATTAGTTTGCTTGTGTTAACAGTTGCTGCCCGTCCGTTATTGGCACATGGTTCAGAACCTCACTCCCAGACCTCAAAAACCCCCGCTTCTACCTCCCACACTGCCGAACAAGAGCAGCCAAGCCAAAGGGTGGAACCCCCCGTTCAATCGCATACGCCCAACGAATTAATGCCTACAACGGCTCCTGATGAATACTCCATGACTAGCCAAGCGTCAACTCTCATGCCCACAGGACTGGGAGAGTCAATTTTTGTCTTGTTAATTGGTACTCCCTTGGGGCTATTTTTCTTGAAACAGCGGAGGTGATAGAACTGATATGTCTGTTTTAATCAAACGCTACACGCGCCAACTACATCGCGCTCTCGCGCCAATTATGCTTTTTCCCCTGCTGCTGACGCTAACCACAGGTTTGCTCTTTCAAGTTGCTGTCCTCAATGGCAAAGAAACAGATTTTCTGTGGTTATTAGCCCTACATCGTGGTAAATTTGGCAGCATCAATTTAGAGAGTGTATATGTATTTTTTAACGCTCTAGGTCTTTTGTTTTTAGGGGTTACGGGATTGATCATGTGGTTTCAAACAGGTCGGTCTGCTTCTAGGCGATCTAAACAATAAACGAGAGAAAGGACAGCTTACCTAGCTATTACAGCGCTTCAATGAAACGCTAAAAAAATTGTCTCAAGTTCAACAGGTTTTATAGGTAACAGTTTGAGTCGGCGCTGCACTACCACGTTATCAGGTTTGTAGTGAGAACTTTAGTTCTATAACGCCTAGCTGGAGAGGGCTAAAGCCCTCACTACGAACCACTCATCATGACAGATTCTACCTTATACTGCAACTTGGTATTAGTCAGGAAATTGTCATTGAATACAAAGGATCAATTCTGGCTTGAATTGCATCAAGCCAGAGGTGAAACTATTGATACCAAGTCTGATACCATTGCCGCATCTGCTCAATTTCAGCACTCTCTTCCTGGAGAATGGATTGTGCCAGATTGCGAACTTCAGGGCGGTTGCTATCCAGTACCATCCCAGCCATCATTACTGCCATTTTCTGATGGGGAATCATCTGCTCCATGAAGGCTTTGTCAAAGTCAGGAGCATTTTTTAGGGCGTCTAAATCTACAGCCATCATGTTCATATTGCCCATTTTATTCATCATGCTCATCATGTCCATTCCTGGATGCATGGGCATATTTTGATTTCCGCCGGGATGCATACCTGTACCTGAAGACATGGGCATATTTTGATTACCACCAGGATGCATACCTGTACCTGAATTCATGGGCATATTTTGATTACCACCAGGATGCATACCTGTACCTAAATTCATGGGCATATTTTGATTACCGCCAGGATGCATCCTCATCTGTGATACCGCAGGCGCTTCGGTACCATACCACTGTTTATACCAAGCTTTCAGTTGCTCAATTTTTCGGTTTTGTTCTGTCTTGACAGTTTGGGCAAATCGTTGAATTTCAGGACGCTGAGCCTTATCCAACGCCAGGTTTGCCATGTCCTCAGTCATCTGATAATGATGTATCATCATTTGGATAAAGTGCTGTTCGCCTTGGTGATGATTCATCATTTCCATACCAGGAGTCGCAGCATTTCCAGATTGTTTCAGATGATGATTATTGTGTCCTGACAGCTTTCCTTGGATTTGAGCCGGAGAATTTTTTCCGGTTATTTGGACTTCAGCTTGGCTCTGCTTGGTCATCGCTAACCCGGTAATTGTACCGATGGTTGCTAAACTAAGAAAGCCGTAAATCAAAAATTTATTGTTCATTGTTTGACCTTATTTCTACGAATTAATTACTGGAAACAGAATCTTGCACATCCACCACACCTCGAACCATGTCCATGCCACAGGTAAATGGATATTCCCCGACATTTTGGGGCGTAAATTCAACGGTTTTTGTTTCGTTGAGCGGCAAATCGGCGGTAATGCCAAAGTCAGGTAATACAACTTGGCTCAAGCATTCACTTTGATCGTTGCGGAAAAAGTTAAGTCGTACAGGTTTACCTACTTGAACCGCAAGTCGCGCTGGTTTATATCCTCCTTCAACAGTAATCGTTACCTCTTGAACTCCATCAACAACCGGAACCGATTCAGCTAAAGTTGGCGGTTCATGCGCTAACTCTGCCGTAGTTTCTGTGGCTTGTGGTTGATGTCTAGAGCTATCGGAATCATTACTGGATTCCGATGAAGCGGCTACAATTACCCGATACATTCTCATCCCACACGTAAATTCATATTCACCAGACTTTGGGGGAGTAAATTCTACGGGAGTGGTTTGATTGAGTGGCAATTTGGCAGCAATTCCAAAATCAGGAAACAGGACTTCTTCTAAGCAACTATTCGCATCTTGGCGTAAGAAGTTGAGCCGCACAGGTTGACCTGCTTGGACAACAATGTAGTCAGGTTGATAACCCCCATTGACAGTAACCGTAAGTTCCTGAATATCCCCTTGGATAGTAGCTTGCTGCACCTGCCGTTTTTTACCCAAAAACCACCACAGTTATGCACCAATTAAGGCGATTCCCCCTAGAGTGACACCAACTTTTCGACCTAAAGGTTGCTCGATGCGACGGAATTGTTGCGTCGGGGTAGTGGGCATTTCCATTTCGGTGGCGGTTGCTCCTGACGCTATTCCCATGAATAATCCCAGACTGATTATATGGCTCAACAGTTTACGTTTCGTTTTCATCGTTCACCTCTTTAAATTGGCTGATTCTTAACTCATTTCTGTCTGAAATTTACGCAAGCGCAAGGCATTCGTCACAACAGAGACAGAACTAAATGCCATAGCCGCTCCAGCAATAACGGGGCTAAGTAACCAACCAAAGAATGGAAATAAAATACCAGCGGCGATGGGAATACCTGCGGCGTTATAAGCAAAGGCAAAGAAGAGATTCAGCCACTTTTTGCGCCTGAAGGGGTAACGTCTCAATCCCCAACTCATCCATCCAGCGCTGAGTGCCAATTTGCACGAATCGGCGATTAACAACCCCTGGAACCCCACTCCCCGCCACAGCTTCAAAGTTTTCGGTTTCCGGGAGCGACTTCTCCCCCGTCTGGGATTGAGCGTACTGAACAACGGCTTCTGCTAAAGGGTGTTCGGAATTACGTTCAATGGCTCCAGCTAGTTGCAGTAGAAGATGCAGTGTTTCCATAACTGGCTCCTGTTACAAGGAAGGGGTGGCAAAACCGTTAAATCTGTTCGGTTGAGTAACTTCGAGAGCGTCATGCCAATCCCTCAACGTCTATTGACTAGGCTAAAGTCTCCACTTCACTGGAGAGACAAGGGGATGTAACAAAAGTTTACTTTTTAACTGAATTTTGTCTCTCCAATTTTGAATTGTTTCACAAAGAAATGAAATTCAGATGAAATAGCCGTAAATTTAAGCAGTAACTTAGAAATTTTATCCTGATTTCATTGCCCCGTAGTGTTCGCACTCGTAGGCACAATGAACAGTTGTATCAATACTAGACTTATAATTTTCGATGTGAGGCATAATTGTCTTCTTCGTTTTTTCCTTTCCTAGTTATAAGATAAGTAAAACTGAAGTTCAATAACGTCTACCTAAAGTAAGATTGCTCCTCTATATCTGAAGAAACGCGAGCATCAAGGTTTCTCAAAGAAAACTCGTTAACAGCTAAAACTTGTCCGTTACTGAAACTCGCAGACATCTTTAGCAAATGTCTGCAAGCTTTACTTCTTCCTGGTTTTCCTCAAAAAATTAAATTACTTTTGTATTTGTCTATTATAGCAGTAGGCATATCGATTAGGAAAAATGCATTGTCTGGAGACGTTACACCGGAGGAGTCTCTACAAATCTATGGTGTCCTAACCGTCTTGGCGGTTGCTATACTTTAAACTGCCCAGATTAAATATCCGTGAAATCTTTTCATTTTTTTAGTCTCCATATTTTCATCGCTTGTGGTGATCAATCTGTTACTAATAACTATATTGAGAGGTGTTGATGAAACTGAGATGAAATTAACGAGCATAAACCCGGTTTTTTACCTAGATTCTCGGCTTTTACTTAAGGCTTGCTGAATAAGTTGTGGTGGGGAGAGGCAGGGGGGAGGAGGGAGCAGTTGTAGTGCGAGCGTCTCGCTCGCTATTGGGAAGCGTCTTGCTCGCTATTGTGTCTTCCAAGCAAAGGCAATCGCAGGGTGAAGATACTGCCAACACCTAATTCACTCTGTACCTGCAAACTACCGTGGTGTGACTGAGCGATCGCCTTAGCAATTGCCAACCCCAATCCCGAACCCCCCGTATGACGAGAGCGATCGCTATTGACTCGATAGAAGCGATCAAATATCCGTTCTTGTTCTGCTAGGGCAATGCCAATCCCCGTATCTTTAACCTGGATCACCCCATGATAGTCACTCTTGTCTAAAATAACTGTTACCGTTCCCTCGACTGGAGTATATTGGATGGCATTGATCATTAAATTAGACACTAAGCGATAAAGCTGTTCCTCATCCCCGATCGCCGCCATCGAAATTCCCACTCGTACCTCAGAACTCAGCGTGATCTGAGCAGCAACGGCTAAGGCTGCCAATTCCTCAACTAAATCGCTCACTAAGTCATTCAGACAGCACCTCTGGCGTAGTACAGGTACAGGTTGCCGATCTAGGCGAGACAAAAATAGCAAATCCGCAACCAACTGACTCAGCCGCCGATTCTGTCGTTCAACAATTTCTAGGATGTTTCGTGCCTCTTTTTCATCTAAGCTGGGCATCAATAGCGCAGCTTCTACCGTCGCCAGTGTCGCGGCGACAGGGGTTCGCAACTCGTGAGCCGCATCAGCAGTAAATTGTTGGATCTGCTTATAGGATTGGTAAATGGGTTGCATGGCTAACCCCGCTAACCCCCAACTAGCAACGCCAACGAGAATCATCGCAATAGGCAACCCCAATCCCAAAATTAATTTCACTGTACTCATGTAGTCGTTGATGTCTTGCACAGAACGCCCTACCTGTAAGTAGCCCCAATCCTGCTGATCATCGGTATGTAGGGATAGGGAAATTTGCTCGTAGGTATTGCCTTCTTCATCTGATACAGTTTGCCAAGATTCCAGGTTGAACACGAGGGGTAATCCGGCTGGATCAGCCCCTGCGATCGCCACCAAATTGCCTGACTGATCAAATAGCTGGATGTAGTAGTCTCCTTGGTTCACAGCGCTGAGCCTGTGGCGTTCACCATTTACCTGTGCTGGAGAGCAGTTTATCTCCACTAAACAAAGATTCGGTAAAATATCCCTAACCCTTGGCTCTACTTGTCCAGGTTGCTTCAGTTTTGATTCTAGGCTGTCATGGAGTGTCCCAGCTACGGATTTTAACTCCCGCTCTAAGGTAATTAAATGAGCATGAGCGATCGCTTCATAAACGCCAAACCCCAACAGGCTCAAAATGACACCCATGACGAAAGCGTATGAGAGTGCCAATTTCCCACGAGTCTGGCTAAATAGCTTATTTTGACGCATCGTTGCTCAAATTAAGACGGTATCCTATACCATGTACCGTTTCAATCGGAATCGCGCAGCCGATTGATTCAAGTTTGCGGCGCAGCAAGCGTATTTGTGCCGCCACGACATTACTCAGGGGTTCTGCACTCACTTCCCAGAGCTGATTGCGAATTTGGTCGCTAGTTACCACTTGATTGGGATGTCTCATGAAATACTCTAGAAGCTGGTACTCCTTATTAGTCAGCGGCACCTCCTGTTTTTCTCCCTTAGCCGCGACACGATAAACCGTTCGGGTACCGCAGTCGAGAGTCAGGCTTCCCACCTGAAGTTGTTGGGGTTGGAGTTGAGGCGATCGCCGCTGCAGTGCTCTAACTCTGGCGAGCAACTCTGCCATTCTAAACGGCTTGACTAAATAGTCATCTGCTCCCGCATCCAAACCCGCCACTCGGTCTTCCAAGCGGTCTTTTGCGGTTAGCATTAAAACTGGCAAGGAACTTTTGTTCGCACGCAGCCGACGCAGTAGCTCTAATCCCGATAGTTCGGGTAGTAACCAGTCGAAAATAGCCAGCGTATACTGCATTTCCTGGTTTTCTAAATAGCCCCAAGCCTCAGTACCGTCAACAACCCAATCAACCACGTACTTTTCTAGACTTAACGCTCGCTTAATGGCAGCCCCCAAGTCTGGCTCATCTTCAACTAGCAACACTTTCATAACTTAACCTGTTAACTGTTTAGGGTAAGCTTCAATTCTTAGACTACAACTCTAACTCACGGTAGATGACTGAATTGCCAGTTGTCATTATGCCAAAACAAGATGAAATGGAGATGAAATCTGTCTGGATTTAGCCAAAAAATTAAGCAGAGGGAAAGCCTAGATAATTTCATTCTAATTTCATTGGCTTTTGAAAGAATAGTTATAGCAGTAAACACATCGATTAGGACTTTCGGCACCATTGTAGAGACGTTCCATGGAACGTCTCTACTCTCCATCTGACTAGAGAGTCTAAACTGAAAGTAGAGTCCCAACCCCAAGCCAAGAATTAATAGTGAGGTTTTAATTATGCTCAAACGTCTAACATCTTGGATGCATCAACAGTCACGTCCCCTACTCTTGTCGGGTGTTGCTATCGTGGGGGTAGTGGGAGCGACTTATTTGACTGTCGGGGTTTGGGGAAAAAGCACCAATAGCCAAGGAATCAATTCTCCTCAATCACCAAATCCTGTTGCGGCTACACCCGTTAGCATGAATGGCAGTGTCTGGGATCAAGAAACTGAACCCCTGTCAGAACCCCTCTCAGTTACCGTGTATCGCAGTCCCTCCTGTGGTTGCTGTGGAGAATGGATTAAACACCTAGAAAAACACGGTTTTCAGGTGACTGATACTAAAACCGACGCAATGACTGCTATTAAAGAAAAATATCACGTACCCCAAGACTTCGCCTCCTGTCACACCGCAATTGTCAATGGCTATGTGGTTGAAGGACATATACCCGCCGATGATATCAAACGTTTAGTTAAGCAAAAGCCTGACATTGCTGGCATTGCTGTACCGGGAATGCCATTGGGAAGTCCTGGAATGGAGGCGGGGGAGAGAAAAGAATCCTTTGCGGTGTTGGCGTTTAATCGTGATGGGGAGTTTGAAGTTTTTCAGGAGTATCAGTCTTAGTCAACAACCCAGCGCTGACCGATAAAAGCGGTACAGCGTGGGCTTGAGAAATAATTCTTAAGCCCTGTTGTTGGACCTTAGCAGCTCGTTAATAGTAAGAGCTGCTCCGTTTATCGAGAATATATAGGCATCGTGGGGTGCAGGATTGACTATCCGTTTCCTAGCTCCACGCTCTGCGGTTTTTCATTAAACATTCCTGTTGGGTAGGGAAAGTGTGAAAACATCAAAACCTCGATAAACATTGGCGAAGGAAACCACACCCTGAGCGAAGTCGAAGGGTGAAAACCTTAACTTTAGGTAAAAATGAAAGTCTACGTTATTAACAGACACGGGCGTCCCTTGATGCCCACAACTCCCAG
>NZ_JAVJNP010000054.1:0-8050 GCF_040217205.1 Coleofasciculus sp. A1-SPW-01
GAGCCGGATATCTCTGGGAAAAATGAGGGAGTTAAAGACGAGTAAAACTTTTCGGTCATCGTCAAATTAATTCCTCTTAATTAAGTTAAAAATGAGTTTGCGTAAAAATTACGCAAACTCATTTTTTTGTCCAAAGTCCAACCCCATACAGATGTACTGCACCCAATAGATTTTTATTTGAGCATTACCGCGAACACTAATCGACTTCCAGCGTTAAACTTGGCATGAGTCGCTGTAAGTTTTTTAACGATTTACCTTGCCAAGGAATGTTCTGAGAACCTTTTACAATCATTTTAATTGTCTTTTTCTGTCTAACTTTAATCGCAAATTTCGACAACATGCTAATTCCCGAACTGTTGAGAAATTGCAGATCTCGTAAGTTAAGCGTCAGGATAGAGGGCTGACTCTCTATGGCTTGATCGAGTAAGTCTATAATTGGTGCATATTCTTCGGTGCCACTTAGCCGTAGGGAACCTTTCCAAGAAACGGTTGAATTTTCTTTATCATACAATACACTATACGTATCACTTTTAACTTCCATTTTTCCCATCCTTGACAAAATTATGGCGTTCTCAAAAGCTGATTAAATAAACAAACTTACTCATAGACATCTCTAGAAATTAAGATTTAACCACTGTTTGACAATGGTTTCAGATGAATTATCGGAGATGTCTAATGTCGTGGCTTAAAACCACGAACCGTAAGCTCTAAAATATACCTCGTTTTGGATTTTAAATGTTGAATTCATGTTTACCGTTTTCCTTGACGACTGCACTGACGCTTCATACTGTCAATCGCACCATGGTGGTGACGGTGGTAATAGGTGGCGTCTTTGCCAGGGTTTCAAACTTCCAGCCGAGGGTTGCCATGTAGTCATTGATCATGGTTAAAAATCCTAAGCGAGAAGCCGTGCTGGTTTCGTCTGCTGCATTTTGTTCTAACTGATGAATATACAACTCTTGGGGGTCTGATGTCGTCAATTTCTGGAGATATGCCTGAAAATTATCCAGAATTTGGGGAGGAACCGTGTTTTTTGTCAAGAAGACTAAGCTGTCGTTATACAGGTGTAAGGCGATACTAATGGCGTGCGGTGAGGTATCATCGTTAAACTTCATGGCGTTCTCTAACAGCTCATTGGCAATGTAACTCACAGCACTCTTAATCTCCACTTGTTGAGCTGTAGCATTCGTATCCTCTTGGTCAGTGGGAAAAAATGTTACCACATAGTCAGCCATGAAATCTGCGGATAACCCATTATTCCGCCAGCGATGCTTTAACGGAATCGAGCTGGGTGAAAATTGGATAACCAAGTATTCCTCACTGGGAGGTAGCTGTTCGTTGAAATCTCCAAAGATCTGAGTCATATCGCGTTTGTCGGTAGTCTGTTTGAGGAGTGCCAAAGAAAACAATCATAACTTGTAAACGTCAGGCGTAATCTTTTTCCCAGTTCCCTATTCCCTAACTATCCTGTTGAATTGGTGCGACGCCGGAGCGATCGCGCAGCAAGGATGGTTTGGGTTTAATCACTAACAGCGTTATATCATCATAAACCTTTTGTGTCCCAATATGACGCCGCACATCCTCAATCACGGCTTGGCGAATTTCCTGGGCTGACTGTCGCCAGTTGTCACTGAGAATCTGACACAGACGTTCAATCCCATACTGTACGCCTTGGGGATTTTCGGCTTCGGGAATTCCATCGGTGTAGAGAACCACCACATCGCCAGGATTTAACTGGATTTCCGCATCGGCGACAAAATCGGCAATATCGGCGACTAGACCAATGGGAAAGCCTAAATCAATGGTATCAACTCGCTCAATTTTACCACCCGATCGCACGACAATCATTTCTTCATGTTGTCCACTCAAGCGCAGTTTATCTTGGTGATAGTCCAAGATGGAGAGGGTGAGATTTTTCTCCGATTTCATTCGCTGGATATTATGATAAATCGTTCGATTCAAGACACTTAAAAATTGCTTTGAATCCGTTTTCGCTCCTTCCAATAACGTTCTCACCGCCGTTTGCACCATAATCATCAAAACTCCACTTTCTAACCCATGTCCCGTGACATCGCCAATACCAATAGTGACATGACCATTATTTTGCAGGACATCATAATAGTCGCCGCCAACTTCAGTGGCGGGTTCCATAAAGCCAGCGATGTCTAATTCAGCAATCTGGTTCAGTTCCTCCTGTTTAGGTAACATCATCTGTTGCAGACGACGAGTTACCTCAACTTCAGCACTTAGACGTAGATTTTCGGCTTTCAAACGACTATTGAGCAGGGTAATTTCCTGATTCGCTTGAGCTAATTGAGCCGTGCGTTTCTCCACTCTCGTTTCTAATTCTTCATTGGCATGTTGGAGGGCATCTTGACTCCGGCGCAATGCGATAGTCGCTCGTTGAACCGCTTTTTGCAGTCGAACTGGCTCACTGACTAAGATATAAACTAACACTCCAGCTAATAGTGCTGATAATCCGCCCCCTATCCACAACCATTTGGAAATAGGTGCCGTTGATGCCCATCCCTGATCAGGAATTGCCGCTAATTGCCATGATCCGTTCGGTAACGTTACCTCTAAACGGACAGGATTTTGTTGAAAAATACTAGCATCGCCGAAAAATAAGTCTCCCGTTTCACCCAACCCATCTTTGCCACGAATCGCATATTGGATTTGGCTGGATGGATTCAGTAATTCGGCGTCTTTAAATAATGTGTTCCGGTCAAAACCAATACCAACTAGACCCCAATAGCGACCACTTTGGGGAGGTTGATCGGGGGGCGTGATAAATATCGGGGTACGACTAATAAATCCCCAATTTTTTTTAGGTTCTAACTGCAACGGACCAGCAAAAACGGTTTGGCGGCTTTGAATGGCTCTCTCAATGGCGTCTCGTTCTTCCGGAATAGTCATCGGATTAAAGCCAATCGCGTCTTCGTTTCCGGCTAAGGGATAGAGATGACTAACGATGTTATCTTTATACAGGGCTAAGAATTCAATCCCTTCTTGATCTTCAACGAGGACGCTAGAGAGACGCTCAAATTCGCTTTGGGTAATGTCTGGGTTAATCGTGGACACATACGCCAATAAACCTCGTGTGAGAAAAAGTCGCTGGTTTAGGGCGGCTTCTAAGCGGGCTCTCGCTGCACTCAGTTGATTGAGAACATCCGAACGTTGTTGTTCGGAAAACCGTTGGTATTCAGCGCGTTCAAAACCCCTAACTACGGTTAGCAGAATAACTACCGTTAAGAAGGCGGCAAAATAAGGAAAAACGCGATTATTTAGGGCAGAACGGATTGAAAACCATGGGTTGTTTGTCATTGGTTAGGGAACAGGGAACGGGGAACGGGGAACAGGGAACAGACAATAGGCAATAGGCAATAGGCAATAGGCAATTAAACTTCAAAAATTTTTCTTTGTTTAATTACGAGTAAGGTGATATCATCATAAAGTTGCTGTGCTTGAATATACTGGCGTAGGTCATAAATAACGGCTTGCCGAATTTCAGCAGCGGATTGTTGCCAATTCTGACTGAGAATCTGACACAAACGTTCGATGCCGTATGGTATCCCTTGGGCATTTTCTGCTTCTGGAATCCCATCGGTGTAGAGGACAACAGCATCTCCCGGATTTAACTGGACTTGAAGATGTGCCACGAAATCAGCAATATCAGCATCTAAACCAATGGGAAACCCTAGATCAATGGTATCAATTCGCTCAATATGACCTCCAGCACGCACGACAATGATCTCTTCATGTTGTCCGCTCAAATTTAGGATACCTTTTTGATAGTCCAACAAAGCCAAGGTGAGGTTTTTGTCGGAGTTCATCCGCTGGATGTTTTGATAAATGGTGCGATTGAGGATATCTAAAAATTGCTTGGGGTCAGTTTGGTTACTTTCTAATAGGGTGCGGACGGCGGTTTGTACCATTAAGCTTAATACCCCGCTTTCTAAGCCATGTCCCGTCACATCACCAATACTAATTTGGACGCGATCGCGATAGGGTAAGATATCATAATAATCCCCACCCACTTCCGTCGCCGGTTCCATAAATCCAGAAATCTCTAAGTCAGTAATTTGATTCAATTCTGCCTCTTTTGGAAGCAGCATCTGTTGTAAGCGACGAGTGACCTCAAGTTCAGCGCTCAATCGCAAATTTTCTGCCTTGAGACGTTCATTGAGCTTAGTAATTTCCTGATTTGCCCGAAACAAATCCGCTTGGGCTTGTTTGCGTTCCGAGATGTCGCGAAATGTACCCGTATAAAAACAATTTTGACCGGATTTCGTTTCCACAACCGTTGCTTCTAGGGGAAAGCGAGACCCATCAACGCGACAGCCAACAATCTCATGTCTGCCAACTTTTAATAACCGTTCCATCCCTATATCAGTATCATCGGCTACGGGTGTTGACCAATCCAATAGCTGATGAATATTCATACCCGTAAATTCGTTGATAGAATACCCAAATATCTCTTTCGCACTGGGATTAGCGGTGACAATTTTGAGTTGAGGTTTGGTGAAGGTAATAATCGCATCCATTGCGGTTTTGACAATGGCATCGGTGCGGGTTAATGCCTCTTCTAAGGCATTCATTACCTGGTTATAACGCTGGGCAATTTGACCGACTTGCGTAAATGGTTCGACAGGAACTCGTAAGCTTAAATCTTGAGTCTGGGCTTGGGCTTCCATTACCTGAAACAGGTCACAAATCTCAGTTTTGGCGCGATGTTCGGACACATTTAAACCAATCTGTTCCGCCTCAATACTCACCCGCATTGGCAAAAAACGATTGGTGATGAATAATAGGAGATAGGTTAAACCAAATGCCCAAATACCACAACTAAGAATTCCGATTACCTGCACACCAAGCTGAATCACTGGACTCAACCCCGTATCCAGCAATTCCGGTTGACCAAACAACGCCACGGCTAATGTTCCCCAAATTCCTCCACCCAGATGCACGGGTATAGCATCGACAGCATCATCAATCTGCCACCGTTCCAACCAATTCGACATCAAGGTGGCAATAATACCCCCAATTGCCCCAATAATCACGGATGCGGGAGAGGTGACAACATGGCAACAGGCGGTAATTGAAACGAGTCCCGCTAAGGAACCATTAATTAGGGATTCGACTTCCGGAAGCTGACACCGATACCAGCTAACCATTCCCGCTGCCATCATTCCGGCAATACCTGCTAGCACGGTATGCACGATAATGCTAGGAACCTGCTCATTTAAGCTCAATGTGCTGCCCCCATTGAACCCCAACCAGCCAATCCACAATAGCATGGCACCTAACACCGAAAGGGGTAAATTAGAACCGTGGATTTTTCGCGGTGGTAGATGATCCGGAAATCGCCCGGTGCGTGAGCCGATAATCATCAGACTGGCGAGGGATACCCAGCCACCGAGACTATGTACGACTGTAGAACCGGCAAAATCGACAAAGCCAAGCTGTTCTAACCAACCCACTGATTGAGCTAAATCAATCCCGTTCCACGCCCAATGTCCAAACAGGGGATAAATCAGACCAGACACCAAACCCGCTAAGATTAGATAAGCCCTAAACTTCATCCGTTCTGCCACCGCCCCGGAGACAATCGTGGTGGCGGTGCTGCAAAACATGGCTTGGAACAAAAAGAAAGCCGCCAGTCGGGGTGTAGCTTCAACGTGAACGAAGAAATCGCTTGAGCCAATCCACCCCAGCACTGAGGTGCCAAACATAAAGGCATATCCGAACGCCCAAAATAAGGCAATAGATATGCCCAAGTCAGCTAAGTTTTTAATGGCAACATTGATACTATTTTTCGATCGCGTCAGCCCTGACTCCAGGCACATAAACCCCGGTTGCATCAGGAATACCAAGCCAGAACAGACGAGGAGCCACAGAATATCAATCACTTATATCTGCCCCTTGTTTTTGGTATACAAATATATATCATCCTTACAGATATGCCAGGTCTAATTCCAGAACCTTTAGGGCAATTTTAATTAAAGCGGTTTGGTAATCAGATGTTTAGCGGCATCAAGTTCTAAGTTCTGGGCATAAGACAAGGCTTGCTCGTACTTTTTCTGATTGATATAAGCTTGAGTCAGCAACACCTCCCCTTGCATTCGGACTGAATAGCCTTGATTATCGGGTAATGGTTCATCATAGCTAATCGTTGAGAGTCGTGCGATCGCGTCTGGGTAAGCGCCAATTTTGCTATACTCGGCGATAATCTTAACTAAAAGCGGGTTGCGGATAGTTTCCAGATATAAATTTTGTCGTTGTACTGAGGTTGACTGGGAATCCGACAAATTTGTGTCTGGAGAGGAAGGGTAGATTTTGCATCCCATGTAAACAGCTAACCAATCATCAAATACCGAAAAGCTTACGAAAAAACACTATGCTTACCCAAATCCGCCGTCTGTTGAATCGGTTTTTTAGAAGATCAAGGACAATCAACGATGAACCTCTGAACAAGGTAAGTTTGATTGTCATTATCTTGATTGATATTTTTATTTTAGTCAATGTTTTTACCGGACTGAATAATATTAGCCAATGGTATATTAGCCCTTCATCGGCTTATCCCTGTTATTCTGAGTGGAAAAATTACCAAACTCAAACAATTTCAGATAAAGATTATGAGATTATCCAGTCTTCAGTGAGATCGGCAATAAACTATCAATCTAATTTTCAGCAACCCTATCAACAAGCAGCGGTTGGACATCTAGGCACAGTGTCTAAAACCTGCTTAGAGTACGGCAGTTACAAAGATAAACTCAATAATCCTGAAAATCAGCAAATCATAGCGGCTATTGATCAGAAACAAGAAGAAATAAGTCAGCTTGAACAAACGAATCGCAGTATTCGTGAGCAATATGACTCAACTTTATTAGAAAAAATAGCAGGTCAGTCTCGTGATCAGTCTATTAATAGAGTGGGTGCAGAGCAAGCCAAACAGCAACTTGAACAAAATAACCGCAATATTGCTAGGCTTAAACAGGAAATTGCTCAGCTTAAAAATCAACTGACCGCAAAACCCGAAAGTTTAGTTTTCATTAACTTTCTTAAGAACAAAAGGACATTTCAATCCATTGAAAACGCCTACCAGCGGGCATCCTTTTGGTATCCGAGCATCCAATTCAGCTTTCAAGCGCTTTTCCTGTTGCCACTAATTTTCCTTTCCTTATCAGTTTATAATTTTGCTCAACGAAAAGGATATGGACTTATTGCCCTAATTAGCTGGCATTTGTCAGTCGTCTTTTTTGTACCACTGATCTTTAAGCTCTTTGAGTTTCTGCAATTTGGTACAATCGTTCAATTTCTCGTTGCTCTGATTAGCACCCTTTTAGGCGGACTCGTTTTTCTGGTCAGTTATGCTTATATCTTACTAATTCCTCTGATTGGGTTTGGCATTATCAAGTTTTTCCAAAAAATTGTCTTTAATCCAAAAATTCAGGCAGCTAGGCGAGTCCAAAAATCACGATGTATCCGGTGTGCTAATAAAATTCCGACCCATGATGCTTACTGTCCCCACTGTGGTTTTTATCAATACGCTGAATGTCATAATTGTCATAGTATGACTTATAAGTATTTACCGTATTGTAAACAATGTGGACAGTCTCAAGATTCCAGTTAATAGTAGATTCGTCGTTACGCTGTCTTCGCAATAAGCACTCGCGATCGCGTACAATTCAGGTAAACATAACTCGTATTTGGCTGGTTATCCGAGTAAGCTGTTATGCATTTAAATTGGGTATGAGTAGCGAGCAAGATGTTCAATGTAGCGAGCAAGATGTTCAATGTAGCGAGCAAGATGCTCAATGTAGCGAGCAAGATGCTCAATGTAGCGAGCAAGATGCTCAATGTAGCGAGCAAGATGCTCAATGTAGCGAGCAAGATGTTCAATGTAGCGAGCAAGATGCTCAATGTAGCGAGCAAGATGCTCAATGTAGCGAGCAAGATGCTCAATGTAGCGAGCAAGATGCTCAATGTAGCGAGCAAGATGCTCAATGTAGCGAGCAAGATGCTCGCACTACGGCAAGGATTTCGCCAT
>NZ_JAVJNP010000056.1:0-15286 GCF_040217205.1 Coleofasciculus sp. A1-SPW-01
CTGGGAATCAGGCTGCGATCGCACGATTGAATTGACCGGAATAGAACAGGCGATCTGGGTAGGGGCGACCCGCCTGTATCAATGAACAACTCCAATCCATTCAATTGGATCGGGTCGCCCTTTACTTAATCAACAAAGCCATACCGTGATCTGACCCCTCCCTAACCCTGCCCTCGAAGGGGAGGGAACAAGATTGACGCTGGCTGGGAATCAGGCTGCGATCGCACGATTGAATTAACCCAAATAGAACAGGCGATCCTTGTAGGGGCGACCCGCCTGTATCAATGAACAACTCCAATCCATTCAATTGGATCGGGTCGCCCAATACTAAATCAACAAAGCCATACCTTAACGCGACCCCTTCCTAACCTTCCCCTTCAAGGGGAGGGAACAAAATTGGCGCAAAGGGAATCAGGCTGCGATCGCACGATTCAATTGAGGCATTATTAAGGTTAGGTGATCGCTCTGGGTCGAGATGTGGGTAGGTTAAGGATAGGACGAAGCTGTGAATTCAGGTTCACTGCTCAACGCTCAAGCTGTTTAAATTCGGTCGTTTTGGCTCACTTTGGCTAATTTGAGCAATTAGCTGAGACTTGATGGGCTGGCAGATTCTTTTACCTGTAGGTCGGTATGTCGGATCAGAAACCCAAAGAAAATCCTCTCAAACGAATTCTTCTTGTATTCTCAATGGTAGCCTTTCTGGGGTCTACGGGCTATGGGCTATTTGGTCTATATAGTAATGCCTTACAGCAACCGCAAACGACGGCTACCTCGGAAGAGGCGTCGGTTGATCAACAGCTAGCGGCGAAGGAACGGGGGTATGAGTTGGTTTTAGAACGGGAACCGGAGAATCGGGTGGCGCTGGAAGGCTTGGTGGATATACGGTTACAAATGCAGGATACTCAAAGTGCGATCGCGCCGTTGGAAAGGTTGGTGGAGTTGCATCCTCAAGATGCAAAGTATAAGATAAAATTGGCTGAGTTAAAGCAGCAGGCGGATAAATTATGAATGCCGCAATTTTCAATGAGTCATACTTCCAACTCTTCGTTAATTATGTATTCTACATTTTACCAATCCCCTAGGATTACTGCTACAGCCTGATTGATTCAATTGGCTCTAGATAAAATCATTCACAATTTTATAATTTTATTGTGGTATTATTTCTCCCTAATTTAAAAAAAAGTGGTCATTTAAATCGACTTCAAATAACTATCGCTGTTGTTGGTTCTCGTAAATTAGTCACACAAGATGACTATGGCGCTCAAGGCTGGGATATCTTTGCTCCTAATCTAACTATATATGGCTTTGATGCCGATTCCAATGCTTGTAATCAGATGAATGCTGAGATCCAATCTCGACAAGTAAATTGGGCTGAAAAGCATATTCCTCTTGCTTTGAGTAACTCGGTAGGACAAGCTAAATTATATTTAACTAAGTTTCCAGGTTGCAGTTCATTATATCCTCCTAATGAACTATATATGGAACGATTTGCTGGATATAAAGAACTAATTTCTCTACAGTCGGCGGTGGAAATTGAGACAACCACGTTAGATGAGTTCTGTGTATCAGAAAATATTAATGAAATAGATTTTATACAATTAGATGTTCAAGGGGGAGAGTTGGCTGTTTTAGAAGGAGCTGCTAAAATTTTAAGTTCTAGCGTTCTTGCTATCGTCACTGAAGTGGAATTCACTCCTGTATATGTTGACCAACCTCTCTTTAGCGATATCGACCGCTATCTCAGAGAACAAGAGTTTACACTTTTGGATTTAGTTGTAACTACGGGACGAGGGCGGCGGGTAAGTTCACCTGTTGTATCCCAACCTCATACAGGATCACTAATCTGGGCAGATGCTTATTATTTCCGCGATCTAATTCGAGAAGACCTAAAAACTCAGCTAAAGACACCTGAGCGAATTTTTAAACTGGCTTGTCTAGCTGATGTTTTGAATTTTACTGATTATGCCTTGGAACTTCTAGAGTATTTAACTTTGAGGTATGGCAATGATCCAAGCTATAATTTTGCTGATAATATAATTGAGGGTTTGGCTCAAGTTCCAGAATTGGTTGAGTCAGGACTAGAATCTCTACCTGTAGTCAAGAAAATTCGAGATTACATTAGGGAGTATGACCTATAAACCAAGCCTATTTTAAAATTTATATAATAGTTTAGTAAAAAAAGGAATATAATAATGCAATGGAAAAGTACTTTCATATATAAAGGTAAACCGCTGTACTACAATCGAATACCTGTCAACAATAGTGCTGAACGCTCGATTGAGATTCCAATAGCTTTTGACTTCCTAGCTCATTTAAAGGAGAAAAATAAAATTCTCGAAGTTGGCAATGTTCTCTATTTCTATGAGAATTCATTAAGCGAATATATCGGTATTAGATCTAGACGCATAGTAGATAAATTTGAACGATGTCCAGGTGTAGATAACGTGAATTTGATGGATTTGCCATCTGAGAAAAAATATGAAGCAATAGTCTCAATTTCCACTGTTGAACATATTGGACAAGGTGTTGAACCTTCCGGATACTATGGGGAAGATGATGAAGTTTCCGATCTAGAAGCTCCGCTGAAGGCAATTGCTAAAATTTACGATTTATTGGTAGTTGGTGGTCAAGCTTTAATCACAGTACCTTTTGGAAAATTAATAAATGGAGAATGGTACATTCAATTTAGCGAAGAATATTTAGGACTTCTGGAATGCAAATATAGAATTCCTAAAAAAGCTATATCGAAAAGTTTCTTTAAACGCTTTTTTCTCGAACCCCCTGTTCATAACCCTTTTCAAATTTGGTTGGAAGTGGAAGAAAATCAATTAACTCATGTTCATTATAATTGTCCGTGGCCCTGTGCCAATGGTATTGCCGTAATTGAACTGAATAAAATTGAACCATTTTCCCTACAATTAGACATGCCTCCTACAAGTTTGTCTTATCGAAAAAATGTTTACAAAAAGCCAGTAATTTATTCTAGCTTAATTGAAGATGAATTTTTAGGTCTTCTCAAAAAAACTAGAGATATTAATTTGATTTTCTTTTTGGATTGGGAGCGGTCTGAGGAGGAAGTAGCTGCTGAGTTAGAACTTATATTAAAAACTATTTTGCATCATCCGGATCAAAAGCATATTCTTTTGTTGCTAGAATATGGTAATATCTCTGAAGAAGAAGCCGCTCTATTTTTATCGAGTGTCACGATGAGTTTATTGATGGAAGAAGATATAAATGATGTGACTGATGAAGACTTAGCTCTTGTTGGACAAATGACTCGTGTCCAGTGGGAAGCGCTTTCTAGCAATATTTACTATCGTCTTGTTTTGGAAAAAGATAAGCCTAAACTTGAAAATATCAGTGTAGATAAAATCCCTTTATGTGAAGTTGATAGTTTACATAGTAAGCGAATTTGTCGTTCAAAAACAGGATATTTTAAGCTTCAGTAGGTTTCATTTTTGATGGGATATATATATTTATAGCAATCCTAAATAGGATGCAACAAGCGAAAAGCTCGAAAGCCAGGTATAACAAGGGTTTCATTTTTGAAAATTGCCACAACCTAAATAGGATTGCTATATAGTATTTGCTAAGTCTAAAAAATCAAGCAATTGAATTTAATTGGTTAGATGAAAAATATGCTAATTATCGTTGATGGTGTGTTTTTTCAGATAGAAAAAACAGGAATAGCTCGGGTGTGGATGTCTTTGTTGGAAGAGTGGGTAAGCAATGGCTTTTCTCAGTATCTTATTGTACTAGATCGAGCTGGAACTGCCCCTCCAATTTCCGGTGTTAGGTATCGTTTAATAGCACCCTATGACTATAATAAAACAGATGCTGATCGCGAAATGCTACAGCAAATCTGTGATGAAGAAGGTGCTAATTTATTTATTTCTACTTACTATACTACACCCTTGTCAACACCATCTGTGTTTATGGCACATGACATGGTTCCCGAACTACTAGGCTGGGATATTAACCAGCCGATGTGGCGAGAAAAACATTATGGTATCCGGCACGCATCTGCCTATATTGCCGTTTCAGAAAATACAGCGCGTGATTTAATTCGCTTTTTACCCAATATTTCACAAGACTCTATCACAGTTGCTTATAACGGCGTTAAAGATACTTTTTATCCAGCCACGCACGAAGAAATTATTGGCTTTAAAACAAAATATGGTATTTCAAAACCTTACTTTATTTTGGTCGGTACTGGAGGAAGCCATAAAAATACTATTTTATTTTTAAAAGCATTTGCTAAAGTTTGCACCCGACAAGGTTTTGATATTGTTTGTACAGGTAGTAGCTCTTTCGTATCAGAAGAATTTAGACTTTATACGTCGGGTAGTACTGTTCATACCCTATACCTTAGTGATGAGGAGTTAAGATTAGCCTATTCTGGTGCTGTTACCTTGGTTTATCCGTCGAAGTATGAGGGTTTTGGACTCCCTGTACTTGAGGCAATGGCTTGTGCTTGCCCCGTGGTAACCTGTCCGAATGGTCCGATTCCTGAAGTAGCAGGAAAAGCGGCATTATATGTGAATGACACCGATATTAATGGACTGGCTAATGCTCTTTGTGAAGTCCAGAAACCGGATATTCGTAACTCGTTAATTGCTGCTGGTTTAGAACAAGCGAAAAACTTCTCATGGATAAAAATGGCGGAAATGGTTAGTTCTGCCTTAATTGAGGCTACACTCTTACATTTAAACCTGAGAGATATTAATTTAATTATCTTCCCCGATTGGTCTCAGCCTGATGAGTCACTAGGGATAGAATTAGAACAAGTGATTAAAACGCTCGCAACTCACCCCGACAAAAATTATATCACTTTGCTGATAGACACCAGTAATACTTCTGAGGAGAATGCTAATTTATTTTTGTCCGGCGTAGCAATGAATCTTCTCATGCAGGAAGATTTGGATGTTACCGAGGGAGCCGAAATATCTCTCGTCGGACATCTAGATGAAATGCAGTGGGAATCTCTATTACCTCGCCTCTACGCTCGCATTATCTTAGAAAACGAAAATCGAGAGGCGATCACAAAAGCAAAAGCAGAAACCCTGCAATTTTATCAACTGCACAGGTTTAGAGAGAGAAGTTTGCCACATGACTTGATACGCATTCCTAACTCGTTGATCAAAGATTACCTGAAATATCTTCTATCCCCTCGTGATTTTCAGGAACCGGGAGAGGCGGAACTTTACTATCACTACATAGAGAAGTTAGTTCTTGATATCCATACTAACATAGTTAATAATACTAAATCTCAGGGTTGGCAAGAAATTGCTAAATATTTTACAAGTATAGTCGATTTTATTCCTTTATACTTTAACCAAGTAAATTTGAAAAGTATATACAAGAAACGCGCTGATATCCTAGAAGCTAACTTAAAGAATCAGTATAATTTGCTAGAATTTGAGTTTTCTAGAGAATGTTCTCCAGAGCAAAATAAAATTCGCTTAGGCATCCTGGCTTCTCATTATGGTATACAAACAGAAACATTTGCTACTCTGCCTATATATAAACATTTAAATAGAGATTTATTTGAAATTATTCTATTTACCATCCATACGACTAATCATCGCTTGGAGCGATATTGTGCAGGTCATGCCGATGTCCTCGTCAAACTGCCAGCAGACCTACCAAATCAGGTGGAAGCTATTCGGAAAGCTAACTTAGATATTCTCTTCATTTCTACCAATGTCACCGCAGTAACTCACCAAATTACCTTGCTAGCTATGCATCGCCTCGCCAGAATACAGATGGTTGATGCTAACTCTCCTGTAACAACTGGAATGCCCCATGTAGATTACTACATTTCCAGTCAATTGTCTGAGTCCGAAAATGATGCTCAACAGCATTATACAGAGACTTTGGTTAAGTTAGATAGTCCTCCTCAGTGTTTTGATTTTGCAACGGAGGCTCAAAGTCTACCCACCACCAGTATTAGTCGAGAGAGTTTAGGTATCGCTAAAGAAGCTGTTGTCTATGTTTCTGGTGCTAATTACTACAAAATAATTCCAGAAATCGAAGAGGTTTGGGCAAGGATAATTGCGAGTGTACCTAATTCCGTCTTATTACTTTATCCGTTTAACCCTAACTGGTCATCCTCCTATCCAGTCATTGCTTTCCGCAAGCGCATAACCGCTACCTTTACTAAATATAGAATCAGTGAAGATAGGTTATTTATTCTCGATCCTGCACCAAATCGTGCTGACGTTAAAGAGCGGTTGAAATTGAGCGATATATATTTAGATTCCTATCCATACTCCGGGATGACCTCGCTCATTGAACCCCTAGAAGTTGGTTTACCGACGGTTGTATGGGAAGGAGAATACTCTCGCTCCAAAAAGGGAGCATCACTGCTGCGATCGCTCGATATCCAGGATTTAATTACCAGCAGCGAAGAAGCTTATACTCAATTAGCGATCGCACTCGGTACTAATCCTGAATTACGCCAACGCCAGAGTGAGCAGATTAAGCAAAAAATGCAGGCTACCCCCCCATTCTTGGACAGTCGCGCTTACTCGGCAAAAATGGGCGCTTTATTCCAGAATCTCTTCCGCAACTATCTGGCAGATTCTCTCAGCAACAACCTTCGGTTAAGAGATATTAACTTAGTGATTTTCCCAGACTGGAGCAAACCAGAGGAATTAATAGCTCAAGATCTAGCAAATGTTATCAGAGCGATCGCAACTCACCCCGATAAAAATTACATCACCTTACTAATAGACACCAGCAACATTTCTGTAGAAGATGCGGATCTTGCTGTCTCTAGCGTAGTGATGAATCTGCTGATGGAAGAAGAATTAGAGGTTGAAGAGGGACCAGAAATTTCAATCCTCGGAAAACTAAGTGATATGCAGTGGGAAGCCCTGCTAACTCGGCTTCAATCTCGGATTGTATTAGAGAACGAGAATCAAGGAGCGATCGCGCAAGCTAAAGCTGATAAAATTTCTGCATGGAAAATCAGTAGTCTCAGTGAAAAACGGGCTGTACAACAGGAAACAGGGGATTGGGTACTTCAGACTGAGTAGGGTTTTGATCAAATACCTATCATTTAGATTCTTCGAGATATCTCACCCACATTTGCTGATACGCTTTTTCCATCTCACGGGTAAACTGCTTGGCATTCCATAGAGGGGCTGTATGTCGAGATTGCCGCAATTTCCAGGATATTTGTTCTCGCAGTGCTGTGTCTTTGCCCAGACGAATACCCCACTCCACGTATTCTTCATCACTCCAAGCAATGCCTTCGGTAATACCCGCATTGATCATCATCGTGTAGCTGTTGCGAGCGGCAAATTGCTGTCCAACTCGCGTTACCAAGGGAACACCCATCCAGAGTGTTTCCAGAGTTGTGGTTGCGCCATTGTAGGGATAGGTATCGAGTACAACATTGGCAATCCCTAAGTTGGCACGGTGAATGGTTTCTGAGTTTGCCCATGGTAGAAAGCGGAGGCGATCGCTTGCTACCCCTTCTTCTTCTGCTAGCTGCTCAAAAAACTGCCGGATGGTTTCTGGATCGCCATCTCCTTTGAGTAAAAAATAGCTATTCGGTACGGCGTTGAGAATTTGCATTTGTAGACGTACAGAATCGGGATGGCGCTTGAAACCCCGTTGGGAACTGAAGTAAACTACAGCATCATTAGGGATGTCAAGCAAATCTCGCCGCCGTGACGGAACTGCAACCTCAAACCCGTCCACCGCCACGTAAGTTTGGGGCAAGCGCCAGAGGGTTTCGCTATACTCTGCCTGGGCAGATTCTGGCAGCACGTAGGGATCGGCAATAAAGTAGTCAATGGCAGGCAAACCTGAGGCATCCAACCCTAGCCAGGATACCTGAACTGGGGCAGGTTTGAGCGCCATCACCGCACAGGCTATGCTGGAGGTGAGACTATCAAGATCGACTAAAATGTCAATCTCTGCTTGGGCGATTTTCTGGGCAATGGTGACGGGTTCTAGGGTAGAAACGTCTTCAACGCGATCGCAGTGATGGGTGATAAATTGCTCAACGCTATCGTTTTGCCGAGATTGCATCGAGAAAGCATGAATCTGAAACTGCTCTTGGTTGTGGTATTTGAAGAGCCAACGCGCAATCCAGCCTACGGAATGCTGGCGAAGGCAATGAGATAAATAGCCGATTTTCAGGGGTTGGACAGGTTGGCTGGAACGTCGTTGGGTTACCTTTTGTTGAAATTGTTTGACTTGTTCAGCAGCAGCCGTTTGAAAAGAGTCTTGACAAAATTGAGCGACTTGGTTTTGTAATTGGCGATCGCTCGGTTGCGTATCTGTGAAGTAAGGGAAAAAGTAAAGAGACGGTAATATGTCTTGAAGGATAGAAGGATGAAGGTCTTTGGGCTGTTCTGCTAGCAGCGTTTGCAACAGCAATTGATGCTTCTCGTGCAACAGCAAACTTTCTTGCCAGTGACCGCCAGCAATCATCAAACTTCGCAGTAACAAGAAATTACCTTGGATTTGCTTGGGTAGAGTTTGGCAGCGAGTATAGTGTTCTCTAGCGATCGCAATACTTTCACTGTACTGGTGGCTGTACTGGTAGTACAGGGATAGTAGATAGGAAATTCCCAAATCATGAGGCTTGTAGCGATAGCATACCAACGCTAATTGAGCCGCAAGAGCAGGCTGCTCATGGCGAAATGCTGTTCCTGCTGCCTCCATGACCACTTCAATGAGCGGTTGAGCGTCACAGCTAACAGACAAACAGCTATGAATAAACTCAGCTATTAGGGGAGAGTCGGGGGCGACTTCTAGAATTTGCTCCAGGACAGTTCGCAAACGCTCTGTATCAATTGTGTCAGCCTGGACAGTTTGCAGGCTTTGGTGGAAATTAGCTAAGTCATCCGCCGTGAAGGTTTCCAGGGTCAAGGCAAGCTGCACGATTCGCAGACAGTTGGTAAAGTCTTCCGGAGCGATTTCTCGCAGATGCTGGCGAATTAACCAGGCAGTTTTCGGTTGAGAAATTGCTTCCTGGCGTTCTGCCTCGGCTTCCAAAACTTGGCTTAATTCCAATGTCCACCCTTGTACTTGCTCTGCTTCTCCCTCCATCATTGCCAAAGCCCAAGTGGTTTGGGCAGCCGCCTCATCACCCTGAAGCAACAGCATGAGTCCACCGTGCCAGTAGTGAGACATCACTTCAGGTTGATTGGCGATCGCTTGCTCGTAGAGTGCGGCGGCTTGGGTATAGTCTCCTTGGAGCCAATAGTGGCGGGCTTGTTCTGCCCAAGATGGGGAGTGAGCTGTTATATCATCAGAATTCATAACGAATGACGGCTATCTAAATACCTTGTCCACATCTGCTCGTAAGCTGCTTCCAGTTCGCGGGTAAACTGTCTGGCGTTCCACAGGGGGGCAGTCTGCCGCGATCGCCAAAGCTGCATGGCAACCTCCTGCCGCAGGGCTGCATCTGTTCCCAAGCGTACCCCCCACTCTACGTACTCTTCATCTGTCCAGGCAATACCCGCCGTTACTCCCGCATTCACCAGCATGGTGTAGCTGTTGCGACTGGCGAACTGTTCCCCGACGCGAGTCACTAAAGGAATACCCATCCACAGGGCTTCTAGAGTCGTGGTCGCCCCATTATAAGGGTAGGTGTCGAGGATAACATCGGCAATACCCAGATTGGCACGGTGAACTGCCTCCGAAGCCACCATGGGCAAAAAGCGCAGGCGATCGCTATTCACTCCCTCTTCTTCGGCTATTTGGCTAAATAATTTCTGAATAGCTTCTTCGTCAGCAAACCCTTTAACGAGAAAGTAGCTGTTAGGTACTTCCCTGAGAATTTTCATTTGCAGTCGCACGGTGTGGGGATGACGCTTGTATCCGTTTTGGGCACTGAGGTATACCATGGCATCGCTGGGAATTTCGAGCTGATCGCGTCGCAGAGTCGGTACATCCACCTCAAAGCCCTCTACCGCAATGTAGGTTTGGGGCAATCGCCATATTTTTTCGCTGTAGTAGGTTTGAGCTGAGTCTGGCAGCACATAAGGGTCGGCTATAAAGTAATCAATTGCCGGGATTCCCGAAGCATCCCAGCCTAACCAAGTCACTTGAATGGGAGCAGGTTTCAGTGAGAGAATCTCACAAGTTGTGTCTAGGGTAATGCTATCGAGATCAATTAAAATATCAATTTCGTCTTGATAAATTTTTTCGGCGATCTCCGTCCCATCACCTCCGCCTTTATAAGCTTGATCGGCTTGCTGAAAATACCACTCTTGTAAGGGGTCATTTCTTTCTTTGTAACTAATAAAATATGTATAAACTTGACAACAATCAGGATTATGATGCTGAAAAACCCAGCGGGCAAGCCAACCGACTGAATGACTGCGAAAACAATGGGAAAGATATCCAATTTTCAAGGGTTTGGTTCGGTTCGCCACAGACCTCTGTCGGTATCGTTCTGCCTGTTCTTTCGCATAATTTTGCACGTTGATTTGGGCAAGTTGTGCTACTTGGTTCTGAATCTGCCGATTCTTTTGAGGTTCATCCTGCAAGTAGTAACAAAGTGAATTGACATTAAACAGCCGCTGAATCAGCGCTGGGTTGGAGAGTAGTGATTGCTCTTCAATTAATGCCAACAATAGAGATTGCTGTTGATCGAAGGTTTGCCAAACCTCGTCCCAATACGCCCCAGTCGTCAGCAAACCTCGCATGAGTAGATAAAGCGCCCCGACTTTTTCTGGCAAGGTTTGGGATTCGGCATAGCACCATTTTGCCGTTTCTATTCCTTTGACATAGTTGCGAGAATTTTGATAAAATGCCGCTAAATGACGCAGGATTTCTGCCTTATAGGTATTGAGGGGTAAGCCCAGGGCAATCAGCTCGGCTGCCAATCCCGGTAATCCTACTGTGTAAGCTATTTCGATGGATGCTGGCACTAAAACTAACAAAAATGGGATAGGTTCCTGGATATGAGGTAGACAGGCTTTTGCCAATTCCAAGCTTGATGGATGCAACGGAGCCTTATCTAAGACCTTTTGTAAGAGTTGTAGAAGTAAATCAATATCAAGACTGACCCGTTGTTCCGATTTAAGCAGGTCAATAATGCCCAAATCCGTTAATTCATCACCAGTAAACCTCTCTAGCTTAATTGCCAGATTAATCAGGTGTAACAAATTAGTCAGATCTGCTGGACGCATTTCTCGGATATGCTGGCGAATTGCCCAAGCCATGGCAAAGTTGGTCAAGTCTTCTTGTCGCTGCGCCTCTGTTTGCAGTACCTGAATTAGTTCCTCTGTCCACTGTTCTACCTGTTCGGCGTCACCCTGCATCATTGGCAGTAACCAGGTCATCTGGGCTTCTGCTTCTTGCCCTTGCAGCAGCAACATTAACCCTAAATACCAGTAGTAAGATGACACATCCGGTTCAGCAGCAATTGCCTGTTCATAGAGGTTTGCCGCCTTTTGGTAGTTCCCTTGAATTAAATAATTATTGGCTCGCTGTTGCCAGCTTATGCTATTCGTCAACGAGGAGTCGTTAATCATCGGACATTACTTTTATAAATCTCACTCTACCAACAAATATAAATTACACGTTTACCAGATAATTAGTAAACGAAACTATCTCTATTAAACAAAATGGGTAGAACTCTGCTACCCACTGTGCTTAAGATTACTCATATCGCCCTGGTATTTTCGCCCAGGTATATTCTCCTAGCCGCTTATAACGGCTTATAATTTTTGGGACACGTTGGTCCAGTATCGCTAAAGGTTGGAGCCTCTGTACCAGCAGCCCCCTTAGAAACTAAAGCCTCATTTCCCTCACATAATATAGCCAAGGTTGTTGCTTCACCAGTACCTTGTACAGTTCCCACATTAACGGGACCTATATAGGCTTTAAGGGGTGCTGCAGGCGCTACCTGCTGTGCGCGGTTAGTAATTTGACTAGGTTGACCATCAATTACGTATTTGTAATTTGTCGTTAGAGTAGCAATCCCCAGACCTAGTAGACCTATGTCTTTTGTGTCATTGACAAAAGAGTTGTTTTCTAAGTAGTAAGCCTGCTGAGCTCGGTTCATAGAACCAACATATTGCTTGGCTTCTGACTGTTTTGCCTTATTCGCTTGGTTGAGGAAGGAAGGCAAAGCAATAGCAGACAGAATACCGATAATGATGATCACAACGAGAAGTTCAATCAGCGTGAACCCTTCGTCCTGCTTTTTCTGGTTCAGGTGCTGTAGGAACTTAGCCTTTAGTTCTGTTTTCATCAGGTGTCTCTCCTTGAGGTGTGGGATAAGTGATTTATAACTCCTGGATGTAACTTACCCACTTTCGACAACTTTCCTATCATCTGCGGCAAAAAATTTGGCTTTTGAGAGCCAATGGTTCTCAGGACTAGCGCTCTAGCAGCACGTATCCTAACCTCTCTAGCTGAGTCAACATCTGCTGGATGAGGTAAGATGCCTGTTTCTCATCCGTCGGTGCCAACGTCACAGGATTGATTGGTCTAACCTGCTGCCAACGTTCCACCAGTGACATTATGGACTGGGGGGCGTCCAGCAGAGGCAGGAGACATACTGCCATAGAGGTATCTAGCGTTACAAACGTTTCAACGAGCTGTAGATGCTTAGAAATTTCAAACATTCTTAACTGGGTAAGAGACTCGATTAGGTCTTCTTTAAATTTTGGTGTTTTTAGCTGAGGATGGAGGTGAATCTGCGCTGTTTGCCAGTCAGAGTCCGTCCATTCAGAAACAGGGGTAAAGGATTCAGTTTGATCAGGATGACCACACCAAATGTCAAGCAGACGATGTATAGGATGTAAGAGTTCAAATAGATGCAACTCTTCTTCCACAGACAGTTCTGGTAAGCTCATACCCAGAAACACTGGCAAATCATCTGGCTCTTTGAACAAAGCCATTAAATCCCATTGCCACCAATTAACCATGCTGACAAACTCTAAATCGGCGGCTCTTAAAGCAGAAAACAGTTCAGGAATAGTGTTGCCTCTGTCACCCCGCAGCAAGTGATTGACGACAATTAGCTCATCTTTTGTTTCATTCTGGGGACGCCAGGTTTGGGCTTTCAGAAGCACTCCGTCTTTCAACGCCCCCATCGTTTGCCGAACTAATTCTATCCCTAACTCTTGCTCTTCTTCCTCCATCACTCCCATCTTTTTGAAAAGTGTCTGCGCCCGAAAAAAGTTGCTTCGCTGAAATGAGCTATGGAGATTAGTCCGGATAATTCCATCCGGTTTCAAAACCGACTTCATTGCCTGCAATCCCACCACCGGATCGGGCAAGAAATAAAGCATTTCATCATTATTAATGTAGTCAAACTCCATGCCCAAGCTTGGTAAATCTTCAATGGCTAGGACATGAAATTCTGTATTCTCAAAACCGTGGTATTGCAAGCGCTGACGAGCCAACTTAACCGATTCTTCCGATAAATCAACACCCACAATTTTTGCACCTGGATTTGCTTCTGCTAAGATTAATGATTTATAACCCGTACCACAGGCTGCATCTAAAATAACCTTGTCTTGGGAGTCAATAACTTTTCCAGTTCTGCGGTAGTAAGGTGTAACTATATTATAAATATAAAGCAAACTTGGCTTATCTTTCGGAGATTCTTCTAAAGAAACTCTCGGATAAGGAGAAAAATCAAATTGCTGCCTGATTTGTTCTGACAGTTCCGATATCTGACCGTTGATTTCCCGACATTCTGATGAGGAATTTTCCAGATTAGTTGAAGGCTCGTTCGTATCCATTTTTTTTAGCTCCACAGCAAGTTCAGCAAGCGGCTCAGATAGAGGGTACATGTGCTTGTATTGAAGGATTTGCTTGCCAATCAAGCCCAAGCGTTGATAGAAACTTGGAGGCTTAGATGGGTCAAGCAAGGGAGTGTTGTAAGGTGTAACATCACCCCGTTGAAACTCAAAAGCAAAGCTGAGGCGTGGATGAGTCGCTCTTTCACTACTGCGCCCCCCCCAGTGCAGCACAGCTTGATTCCAGCACAAAACCGAACCCACGGGTGCCGGTAATGCCCGAATATCTTGAATATTATCAATTTTATGGACTGAGAAATCACGACCGTAATTAGGATCGAACGCGGCGGGTAGAATGTAAATACATCCATTGAGCGGCGTGGCGTCGCTCAGGGGAATCCACACCGTCAAACTTTTGGGCATTCCGTCTGGTAACAGTGTATTTTGCAACTTGTCACGGTGGGGGCGCCATCCCGTCTCTGTCTTACTTGGGTCAAGATACCACGCCCAAAAGTCTGGAAGCTGCTGATAGTTTTGACCCAAGACAGTCGATAATATCTGGGATAATCGGCAAAAGGTCTGCCAAAACTCATCATAGACAAACACAAAGGGTGGTGTCCAGCCTGTCTGCCGTATCTTTTCCACACCAGCCGCCATGCGTAAAACATCTGCCTCAGGCAGAATTCCATCGATTTGAAAATAGCCATCCGTCTTGAGCGTGAGCAACAGCTTTTTTATCTGTTCTGGCTCAACCGTCAAAGGAGTCAAGGATTCGGGGAGCAAATTTTCACTGACACTCAGCTCAGGATTTAGACTCCTCCAGAAGTTGGGATTTCGAGCTTGCTCTAACAGAGATTTCACAGCCGTCATAGTTTTTTGCTGTAACCCCATTGAGTTTATCATCTCAACTGTATCACCAGTTAAAAGGCACTCAGCGATAGCCTTGCTTACAAAGACGCACGTCTATGCGCCCCTACGTAGATGTGCCACGCTAGTTGGTGGGTTTTTCCGGTAGCACAGTGCGAGACACTGATTTCTCAGATTTATCGAAACGGTAGGGGTGGAGATGTGAGAGGTTAGCCCCACTGATTTCACTCCACAGATACAGGTGTGAGAACATAATTAAATTATTCGATTGAGACAGACGTGAAACGGTTTTCTGTGTCAATCTGTGCCATTTAAGTGTGAGTCTACAGCAGAATGTGATTCAATCTGTGTCTTATGTGTTACAACAAAGAGTCTGGAGCAACGCCTAGCGCTGACAATCTTTCCTCTAAGCTATTAGAGATACCAATAGGAAGCGCTAAAGCGCTCACTACGAACGGTGCGATCGCTCTTTCTGTGTCCTCGTCTGCAACCTTATATATCGAGTCTATAGGCAGGCATATTTTCCCACGGTGAAAAGTATACCATGAATAAACACGCGATCGCATTCACTCATGACAATTCCTACCTCAACCGTCGCACCGCTTCTAGATCATCATCGGTGACGCCATTTACCACAAGGGTGCACGTCTGGCTGTGCTACCCTACGCTGTTCGGCATTTAAACCTTAATGTCAA
>NZ_JAVJNP010000064.1:0-13620 GCF_040217205.1 Coleofasciculus sp. A1-SPW-01
GGCATTAGAGTACTATCAACAGGCTTTACCCCTATCTCAGGCTGTGAGTGATCGCGCCCTTGAAGCAACAACCCTGACTAGTATTGGTCTTGTCTCTTCTGACTTAGGAGAGAAGCAACGGGCATTAGAGTACTACCAACAGGCTTTACCCTTATTTCAGGCTGTGGGCGATCGCGCTGGGGAAGCAAGAACTCTGAATAATATTGGTGGTGTCTATCATGAATTAGGAGAGAAGCAACAGGCATTAGAGTACTACCAACAGGCTTTACCTTTATCCCAGGATGTAGGCGATCGCACCCAAGCAGCAAGAACGCTGAATAATATTGGTCTTGTTTATTCAGATTTAGGAGAGAAGCAACAGGCGTTAGAGTACTATCAACAAGCTTTACCTTTATCCCAAGCTGTAGGTGATCGCGCCGGGGAAGCAAAAACCCTGAGTAATATTGGTTTTGTCTATTCTGAATTAGGAGAAAAACAACAGGCATTAGAATACTACCAACAGTCTTTCTCTTTATCCCAGGCTGTAGGAGATCGCGCCCAAGAAGCAGCAAACCTGAATAATATTGGCAATGTCTATCATGAGTTAGGAGAGAAGCAACAGGCATTAGAGTACTACCAACAGGCTTTACCTTTAAGTCGGGCTGTGGGCAATCGCGCCGGGGAAGCAAAAACCCTGAATAATATTGGTGGTGTCTATTCAGATTTAGGAGAGAAACAACAGGCGTTAGATTACTATCAACAAGCTTTACCTTTATCCCAAGCTGTAGGTGATCGCGGCGGGGAAGCAGCAACCCTGAATAATATTGGTGCTGTCTATGATGACTTAGGAGAAAAACAACAGGCATTAGATTACTATCAACAAGCTTTACCTTTATCCCAGGCTGTAGGCGATCGCGGCGGGGAAGCAATAAATCTGAATAATATTGGTAGTGTCTATTCTGATTTAGGAGAGCAACAACAGGCGTTAGAGTATTTACAACAGGCTTTAACCTTATCCCAGGCTGTAGGCTATCGCGCATTAGAAGCAGCAACCCTCTCCAATATCGCTTTTACAGAAAGAAGCCGAGGAAATCTCCAACAAGCGCTGACTCAAATGCAAGCCTCGATTGAGATTATTGAAGATTTGCGAACTAAAGTGGCTAGCCCTGAACTACGCCAAACCTATTTCGCCACGGTACAAAATTACTACGAATTCTACATCGACCTGCTGATGCAACTGCATCAACAAAATCCTGATCAAGGCTACAATAAACTAGCTTTCCACGCCAGTGAACGTTCTCGCGCCCGAACTCTATTAGAACTACTCACCGAAGCCAATGCTAATATTCGCGAAGGTGTCGATCCTGACTTACTCCAACAAGAACAAACCTTAAACGCCAAACTCGATGCAACCGAAAAACAACGGATTGAAATCTATAGTAATCCTGAATCCACCCCAGCCCAGAAAAGCGCTATTGAACAACAACGACAACAACTTTTAGCCGACTATCAACACCTGCAAGACCAAATCCGGGCAACAAGTCCCAAATACGCCGCCCTGAAATATCCCCAACCCCTCACCTTAGAACAAGTTCAACAACAGATTTTGGATGAAGACACTATTCTATTACAGTATTCATTAGGAGACGAGAATAGTTATCTCTGGGCAGTAACCAAAGATAGCTTTACCAGTTATCAACTCCCCCCCAGAGATGAAATCGAAACCTTCGCCCTCCGCTTCTATAACCTCTTACAAATTCCCGGTTATGAAATTGGCAATCCCAGAGGCATTGCTAAAGTTGTCCCCCGTGATAATTTAAATTCTGTGACACAACTGAGTGAACTCCTGTTCGGACAAGTTGCCAATCAACTCACTAAAAAACGCATCCTGGTTGTTGCAGATGGGGCATTACAATACATTCCTTTTGCCGCTTTAGCCACACCCGAAACTGCTGATACCGATACTCCTATCCCCCTAATCAATCAATACGAACTGGTCAACTTACCCTCCAGTTCCACTTTAGGGATTATTCGTGACCAAATTAACGGACGTCAGAAAGCGCCCCAACAATTAGCGATTCTGGCTGATCCCGTTTTCATGGATAATGATAACCGCATTGAAAATCCCTCAAACCGAGGCATAGAACTGGATTTAAACCAACTCTTCCTCAACCGTTCTGTTCGCGTATCTGACATTGAATTAAATCGCCTCCCCGGAACGCGCACGGAAGCCGAAGCCATTCTCAATTTAGTCGCATCAGCCACCCAAGTTAACGCCTTTGACTTTGATGCCAATCGTGACTTTATCGACAATCCCCAACTGCAAAATTATCAAATCATTCATTTAGCCACTCACGGAATTCTCAATAGTGAAGCACCCGAATTATCCGGTGTGGTGTTATCCTTAGTGGATAAACAAGGGAATCCGCAAAATGGTTTCTTACGCCTCCATGATATCTTTAACCTAAATCTGCCAGCGGAATTAGTCGTATTAAGTGCTTGTCAAACGGGATTAGGAGAAGAAATTCGAGGCGAAGGATTAGTGGGGTTGACGCGAGGGTTTATGTATGCAGGTGCGCCGCGTTTAGTGGTGAGTTTGTGGAATGTGGATGATGCAGCAACGGCGGAGTTTATGACGCGATTTTATCAGTTAATGTTGAATGATGGATTGAAGCCTGCCCAAGCGTTGCGGGAAACTCAGTTACAAATGCAGCGAGACACTCAATGGAAATCTCCCTATTATTGGGCAGCGTTTACATTGCAAGGCGAGTGGAATTAAATCTATCTAAAAGTAGGGTGGGTTGAGCGAAGTCGAAACCCACCGAAATCTTAACCGAAATATGGTGCCCTGCGGCGTACTTACAGCAGTTTGCTTTGCTATGCGGTACATTGTCGATCCCCCTAAATCCCCCTTAAAAAGGGGGACTTTGATCTACTGTACTTTATGACAGAATTAAGCGCAGTTATGGATTGAGATAATAAACGTTAATTCTCTAATGCGCCTAACGCACCCTACGGGGTTAAACCACGTTAAACGTAATCGAAAGCGCTGCCATTTGTGAGGTGCGAATCCGCCGCCTCACTCCTACCTGGACGCCTCGACTAACATCATCAACTAAATCATTAATTATCTCCAATGAGTCTTCTCCCCGCGTCGAAATTATCCCCTTTTTCCCTCTGGCAAGGCTACGCAGTTTGAGTAAGGCTTTGGTAAAGGGTTGATCACTGGCGACAATTAAGACTTCACCCAACCCCGCCTCTTCTGCAATAAAGACAAATTCATCTTTATCCGGATTCGGAATTAACAGGGTTTGATTCGGTTTAATCCGGGTGGCATTATCCGGATCTTGCCGTGAGTTTTCCTGCAATTCATTGGGAAATAACACGGTAATTCCAGCGGTTGGATCAACCAGCATAATTCCCAAATGTAAATCCTTCTCTTCCCGATTCGTAACTTTAAACTGAAACGCATCTCCCACAGATAATTGATGACTCAAGAGTTGCCCAGATTCCCCTCGACTCCCTAACGGTGGACATTGACTGTCATCTTGACGACACCCCCGTGGTGTAAAGGCTTGGGCGACAATATCAGGACGATTTTCTAAACCCATTGTTACCTCTAAATTCAGTCGTGAGGATTCAGCATTCAGCGTCATTCGCATAATTCGCGCCGCTAATAGGGATTTAAGTTTACCCTGTAACCGTTCAATTCCTTGTGTCAACGTTTCTCCCGATATGCCAAAGGAATCGGGAATCACTTCTAAAGTAGGAGAAAATAAGCCTAAACTATCTACAGGTGGCATTTTTTTCGGTGTTGCTGATGACAATTGCTGCTGATACTCATCGGTCATCCGACTGAGAATATAATGCACATCCACCGGATAAGGAAATGTTCCCGGTTGGGGAAGAATCGGTTGAATCCGTTGTCGGGATTCCAGTTCAGTTTGGGCTGTTTCTGTCTCCTGACTTAAGGACGGATCAAGTCCAATATGGAGTTTCCAATCCCTGGGAATCGTGCGGGCAAATTCCTGTAATAATTCTCCCGGTTGGACGTTTCCTTCGACTTGGGCTTCAGCAATTAACCCGTTGCGTGAGATTAATTCAACTTTGGGCGTTGCGCCACGACTGCGGAATGGGGGGGTAAAAATAGACCCTTCAGAAATCGCTTCTAAACTCTCTTGGGAAATACCCCCTAACCAAACTTGTACCCGATTATTTTCAACGCTTGTCACCACACCTTCAGCGGGGAGAGTTTTGGGTTCTGTGAAATAAATCGGTTCTCGGTGATGGCGACTATTCGGCGGAACCTCTACCAAGGGGATTTGGGTAGACAGGAATCGCATATCCCGTTCAATTCCCGCGATCGCACTTTCCACATCATGGTTATTCTGCCATAATGTTTGGGTGAGTAGATAGGTAAAGGCTCCGGCATGAAACCCAGAAAAGGGATAGTCCGCCGCGATTTGTTCCCGTTGGGCTGAGGCAATCACCGCGCCAGTGGCGACGCCTTGCTGATAGGATTTGATAAAGTCCTCACGGGATAGATTCAGCCGTTTCAGCCATTGCTGTTGATACTCGACTTCTTCGGGACTGATCCGGAAATCCATCCCCCCAGGAATCGCCCTGATTTTCACATTTCCCCGAGTTCCGCCCCCCGAATGACAACTATCCAGCACCACGGTAACGTTGTCGGTTTTCTGCTTCAGGGCGAACATGAGTAAAAATAGGGTATGTCCGGTAATTTCATTGACGATACCGTCCTCGGCTTGCCAATGTTCATCCGCCGGAACAAAGGAACTATTCAGGGGATAACTCGGATCAATGGGATTGGGATCAAAGACTTGTGAACCATGTCCAGAGAAATGAAACACCACCACATCTCCGGGTTTGGCTTGCTGAATTAAATGGGTTTCAAAGGCGGTTAAAATGCCATCACGAGTCGCCTCGGTATCCGTAACTGTCTTGATATCCTCCGGCTGGAACCCGAAGCGATGAATTAGGAGTTGTTCCTGTAAGCGGACATCATTGACACATCCAGAGAGGCTGGTAAAGCGATCGCTATTCGTGGGATACTGGTTAATCCCCACTAACAGGGCGAGTTTGCGGGGAGTGCTTTGGGCTAAGACTTTGCCATAACGTAAGGATTGGCGCTGTAAATCCAGTTGGTTTAAACCGATGGTTGCTAAAGCCGAGGTAGTAAATTGGATAAACTGACGACGCTTCATAGATGTCATAAATTTATGATCATAGCGATATATCTCTCAACCTGAGAGACTCATGCAGAATGATGTTGTGGGACAATACAAGTTAACCTGACAATGCGCCTAACGCACGATGGCGGCGTGGCACAGCTAAAATAGGGTTTTGTTTGTAGTAAGCACTTTAGTGCTATAACGCTTAGCTGGAGAGGGCTGAGGTTCCCTCACTACGAACCAATTCTAATTCATCAAATAAGGTGTGCCACGCCAGTAGGGTGGGTTAGGCGGACTTTCATTAAGGCGGTACCCATTTAATTAACTATCCGCCGTAACCCACCACTGTTAACATTCTTGGGTGTATTTTTATTAAATCGGAAGTTGAATTTTCTCCGATAACTAAGGGCGCACGCCATGCGCCCCTACAATAAACGGCTTCAGCGACGCGACATTTAGTCTGATGATTCCGATTCAATCCCCTCACCCAAAACATAGCGGGTAAAGCGACGCACCTGGATATTTTCTCCTAACAGCGCAACGGTTTCTTTAACCAACTCTTCCACAGATTTGCTTTGATCTCGGATATAAGGTTGATCCATTAATGATAATTCCTTCAACCGTTTCTCAATCCGCCCCTGAACAATCTTCTCTTTAATATTGTCCGGTTTCTTCGCTAGGTCATCGCGTCCCATTTCAATTTCTTTTTCCCGTTGGGTAATCGCAGCGGGAATATCGTCCACCGACACATACTCGACATTCGGACAAGCTGCCACTTGCATGGCGATATCCTTAACCAAGGCTTGGAATTCCTCGCGACGACCCACAAAATCCGTCTCGCAGTTGACTTCCACTAAGACACCAACTCGTCCCCCAGTGTGGATATAGCTACCCACAATTCCTTCAGCCGCCATCCGACCGGATTTTTTCTCAGCTGAGGCAATTCCTTTCTGACGCAGCCATTCGATGGCTTTGTTCATATCGCCCTCGTTTTCTTTGAGCGCTTTTTTGCAGTCCATCATGCCTGCGCCAGTTTTTTCCCGTAACTCTTTGACGAGTTTTGCTGATATTTCCGCCATCTTGCCTTTATTCCTCCTTTGTTGTTTGTCGTGTTAACGATTAGCACTATCTTGGAACAAATCGGACAAAAACCGGAGCAAATCGGTAAGTCTAACCATTACTCCGGTTTGGTAACTACTCAGTGCCACTGAACAACGGACAGATAACCCCAGTGTATCGGGTGAGCCTGAAAATGCATTGCCGCTTATTCTTCACTGTCCTGGCTTTCCTCGGCGCTGTTCTGGCTTTCCTCGACGCTGTTCTGGCTTTCCTCGGCACTCTCCTCGCTTTCTTCGTCTGACTCAAAGGAGTCCATATCTTCCTCGCTATACTCGTCTTCCATCTCGTCTAGGGCTTGGGCAAACTCTTGCTCGTCCTCTGTTTCCAGTTCCCCGTGACGCCCTTCATAGATGGCATCGGCTAATTTACCAATGATTAGTTTAATTGACCGAATCGCATCGTCATTGGCGGGAATCGGAATATCCACCACATCCGGGTCACAATTGGTATCCAGCATCGAGACGACGGGAATGCTGAGTTTTTCACATTCTTTGATGGCATTATATTCCCGGCGCTGGTCAATAATTACCACAATGTCGGGGATGCGCCGCATCATTTTGATGCCACCGAGATATTTTTGCAGCTTGCCCAGTTCCCGGCGCAGTACGGCGGCTTCTTTTTTCGGCAAGAGGTCAAGGGCACCACTTTCTTCCCGGCGTTCCAGTTCTTTGAGTCGTTCAACCCGCCCTTTGATGGTTTCCCAGTTGGTTAACATTCCCCCCAACCAGCGTTGGTTGACGTAGTACGCACCACAACGACTGGCTTCTTGAGCAATAATTCCGGCGGCTTGGCGCTTGGTACCGACAAACAGACAGCGTTTTCCTTGTTCGGTAGCGGTTCGCATGTAGCTGTAGGCTTCTTCCATCAACTGGGCTGTTTGCACCAAGTCAATGATATGAACCCCATTTCGAGCAGTATAAATGTACTGATCCATGCGGGGATTCCAGCGGCGGGTCTGGTGACCGAAGTGAACCCCGGCTTCCATCATTTGAGCCAAAGAGACGACTGGCATAATTAATATTAAACTCCTTATTCGGGTTTATCCTCCATTCAGGCGGATTTCCTGGTGGGAAACACCCGAAATCCTGAATGTGCGATTTTTGACAACCTTTCTAAGGTAACATGAATAGTCGGACAATATTCAAGTTGACGGTTGGGAATGGGGAATGGGGAATAGGGAATAGGCAATGGGCAATGGGGAAGAGTCGGGATTTGACATTAGATTGGCAACGCGCCCGTCAAGACACACCGGGCTGTGAAACGGTTTTACATTTTAATAATGCAGGTGCAGCATTAATGCCGCAGTCGGTTTTAGATGCCGTTGTCGGGCATTTACAATTAGAAGCCCAAATGGGTGGCTATGAAGCGGCGGCACAGCAAGTTGAGGCAGTGGAACGGGTCTATGATGCCGTGGCGACACTGTTAGGCTGTCAGCGCCAGGAAGTTGCCCTGATTGAAAATGCCACCAGAGCTTGGGATATGGGGTTTTATAGCATACCTCTGAAAAAAGGCGATCGCATCCTTACCGGGGTATCGGAATATGGTAGTAATTTCATTGCCTTTCTGCAAGTTGCGAGGAAAACAGGGGCAACCATTGAGGTGATTCCCAATGATGAATTTGGGCAAATTTCTATTCCTAAATTACGCCAAGCAATTGATCAGCGGGTAAAGTTAATTGCGATTACCCATGTTGCTACAAATGGGGGATTAGTTAACCCAGCCGTGGACGTGGGAAACGTGGCAAAAGACGCTGGTATTTTATATTTACTCGACGCCTGTCAATCCGTGGGACAAATGCCCATTGATGTCAATGAAATTGGCTGCGATATGCTCTCCGCGACGGGACGTAAATACTTACGCGGACCCAGAGGTACTGGATTTTTGTATGTTAGAGAAGAGGTGATTGAGCAATTAGAACCGCCCTTTTTGGATATGCAGGCTGCTGAATGGGCGAGTAAAGATACATTTAAAATTCGTGCCGATGCCCGTCGGTTTGAAAATTGGGAAACCAACTATGCTGGAAAAATTGGGTTAGGTGTGGCGGTTGATTATGCCTTAAATTGGGGACTAGCAGCGATTGAGCATCGGATTCGTCATTTGGCGAACAGATTGCGTGACCAACTGAGTGATATTGATGGGGTGAAGGTTCAGGATTTAGGGCAGAAAAAATGCGGGATTGTTAGCTTTACGGTTGCGGGAAAAGAACCGAGTGAAATTAAGCAGTTACTGAGTGAAAAAAAGATTAATCTATCGGTTTCTGCCGCCCAAGGCACGCGATTAGATATGGACGCACGCGGGTTGGCGTCTGTGTTAAGGGCTTCTGTTCATTATTACAACACCGAAGCCGAAGTTGAGCGATTTAGTACAACATTGGCATCTTTGGTTTGACAGGGAACGGGGAATGGAGACACCTACCCCCCAATTCCGCTGCGAACCTCTGCGTTAACCTCAATCTTAAAAAACCTACCCTTGTGAGGCTCCCCCCGCTCCCCCTCACCACAACACTTATTCAGCAGTACCCTACCTACTCCCCCTGTTTCCCCGCCTCCGGAGTTAATAACGCTGGAATCGTGAAATAAAAGGTTGTTCCAACTCCCGGAGATGATTCAACCCAAATTTGTCCGCCGTGATGTTCCACAATTTTCTGACAAATCGATAAACCAATTCCCGTACCTGGATATTCTTCATTGGTGTGTAGACGTTGAAATACCTTAAAAATTCGTTCAAAATACGCCGCTTCCACACCAATCCCATTATCCTCAACCCGAAACACCCATTCATTCACCGCAGTGGGTTCTGACGTACTCGGCAATACCATAGCGAATTCATCACTCAATGAAGACGTTTTTTGGCGCAATTCTGCCGCAATTTTAATCTCCGGTGCAACCTCCGGGGAGCAAAATTTGAGGGCATTACTGATTAAGTTTTGAAACAGTTGTACCAGTTGGATGCCATCTGCCATGACGATGGGTAAATGTTCGCAGGTAATCACAGCACCCTGCCCTTGAATTACACTGTCTAAATTCGCCAAAACAGACTCAACCACCTGATTACAGTCGGTGGGTTCAAATTCTTCTCCCTGAGTCTCGACTCGTGAATAATTCAGCAAATCTTGAATGAGCTGTTCCATGCGATCGCCTGCTTCTAAAATTCGCTTCATGTAGTGAGCGGCTTTATCATCCAACAAACTCTGGTATTTTTGGCAAAAAAGCTGACCAAACGCTTTCATCGTTTGCAGGGGCGATCGCAAATCATGAGAGGCGATGCGGGCAAATTCTTCCAAGTCTTGATTCGAGCGGATTAGCTCTGCGTTAAGCTGCTGAAGTTGTTGATTTTGGTACTGCAATTGCCGATTTTGCTCGACAATTTGCTGTTGCTGGCGAACAACCATCAGTTGATTATTCACCCGCGATAACACTTCTTTTACCTGAAAGGGCTTAGTAATATAGTCGGTTCCTCCTACCTCAAAGGCTTTTACTTTATCCCATTCATTATCCAATGCGCTCAAAAAAATGATGGGAATGTGCTGGGTGCGTTCATCGGATTTTAAGTGCTGACACAGTTCATACCCATCCATTTGAGGCATCATAATATCCAGCAAAATGAGCTGCGGTAAAGCCTTTTCGATCCCCATTAATGCCATCTTCGCACTAATGGCATTCCTTACCCGATATCCTGCCTCGGTTAGAGTTGTCGATAATAAACGCAGGTTGTTAGGCTGATCATCAACAATTAAAACATAGCCGGGATTCTTTGGGTTACTCATGGTAAAAGGGTTGCGTCAGGTTCATTAGGGTGTCAAACCGAAACTCATTAACTATAAGGACAAGGGCTTCAGCTAAGGAAGCGTTAGATGCCGGAATTTGCTCAATGAGTTAGTTCATGAGTTCATGATCAAGACTGCTAGCTGCTTGATGGAGTTGTATAATCCACTCACTTGGCATTATCGCTAAATGTTCGGATGTCAGCAACAATGGGCAGGTTTTTTCCTCGGATGGGGAGATTGAATGAGTGAACCCATAGCGATAGCGTACACCTAAATAGTCTGCCATCTGGGTGAAGATGGTTTCCTCCCGAAACGGTTTAATCACTACATCATTAAGCTATGTAAAATAGCGAGGGAGACGGCAATGCCCACCCTACGGTAGCTCAAGGGTTTTGGTGTTCCCAAAATGCTTAAGGAGCGTGCTATTCAACTTAAACATCTTGTGCAAACCTGACATGCTCCCAACGACTCAGCCCATAGTAATCGCCTGGACAAAGTTACTGATGAAACTTTACTGTAACCGACAGAACTTGCGATCGCGGTCAAATTGAGGATCTTGCCAGGAAAAAGCAAAATGACTGATACCACTGACATTGGGTATCCGTTGGCGGATTGCCTGCATCTGTTTTTCTAGAGAGGGGCGATTGCTGACAGATTTCCCCCAGGTTCCGGCTAGTGCTGGTGTGATTTTGGTATTCAGGGGTGCTTTGTCTACCACTCGTCGGACTAAGCTCTCAATACAACCCGTATGACCGCAAACACCATAAGACATGGGATGCCATTCTAGGGATGGAGAAAAATGATCCCAAGGTTGTAGTCGAGAATCATACCCCCCTCGTCCTACCACTTGATTGCCATCGGGAAAAAATACGGCTCCGGCTTTGATTCCCGCCCGTTGAACGGGTAATGTTGCCATGGAAAGAAAATCTAACACCCCTTGAGCCGCATGAGCTACACTAAGCTGCCACAGTTGCCAGTTTAAGGATGCTGCACTATCTGACTCAGAGGGCGATCGCCCTTGCCACATTGGGGTGGATTCGTTGGCATAGCGCGTCTTGACCGATTCCACATCGCCCGCGCTAATCGAACCATCCTGTACATAGCGCTGAATCAGTTCTCGCCCTTGATTATTAAGAGCGCGATTATATAAGGCTTGTCGAGACGCATCACTATAGATCCATAAATCTTTTACCTTAGTGGCAACCGAATCTGAGCCACTGCCACGCGGATAACGAATATAGTCAAATAAAACACCATCAGGACGACGTTTTGTCACCGCCTGAACCAATTGGTAGTAATCAGTTTTAGCTTGATTATTATAGGGATCAATAAAAGCTTGGGACTGGTCATGGACATAGGATAAACTGGTTTGACCGCGACCATTGCGAGCCAGAACACTTTGCCGATCGCGGCGTTGAGCATACCTGTAGCCGAAGTTCATCGAGAACATCCAAGCATAAACCCGCAATCCTCGTTCATGTCCTTTTTGAATCGTCTGAGCTAATAAATCGACCCGTTCATATCCCGGTGTTCGCACGACGGGGGGCCAGGGGGTGGGGTTGTCTGAGGCGGGGAGTAAAACTTGACCATCGGAAAAGACTTCAACATAGACCTTGTTGTACCCTCGATTGACAATCCGGTCGAGAATCTCATCAATCGCACCCGCGCGAACATCACAGGCATAGAGGCGTAGCCAGATCGCTTGGTCTTGGGGGAAGGTGCGATCGCGACATTGGCGCAAAACGTCAGCATGTTGCTTGACGATGGCTTTATAGCGGTTATTGAAATCTGGATTTCCTTTAATCGCACCCTGGCGCAGGCTTTCTTTTTGCGCGATCGCATCATCCGTAAAGTGGCAATAGGCAGCCGTTTGAGCTTGAGCCGTTTTAGCCACGTAGCCCTGAGTGATGATGCTACTCGTCAGCAAGGCAGCAACCAGTGAGCGATAATAATAGCGCCAATGCCATCCTCTAGGGACAAGACCGTTGGACATTCCTACAAAAACCACAAAAGAACGATAAGTTAGTGTCTTTAGTATTAACAGACGATCGAACCAATCGACAAATTATGCCAAAATCAGCACGTTCTTTTGTAGTTCTGAGCGTTTTGTCCTATTTCCGGACAGTTGCGCTCAGGTATCCTGATTTTGACCTTCACGGCGTTCGAGGGCATGGCGCGTGAATGTGTAGGGGCGGGTTTAGGGATTTTATTGTAGCTATTAATGGTAACGTTTCGACAAAACCCGCCCTCACTGTTCCAGACGTAGCCTGCTACGTCTCTACACCTAATCACCCTCTGCTTCCCCAGCTCCCCCTGCTCCCCCTGCTCCCCCAGCTCCCCCATCTCCCCCAGCTCCCCCATCTCCCTTTAAATCAGGTCAAGCGCCGCGTCTTATCGCTCGCTCCACCTGCCGGAATTCTTGCTCTAGACGCTCTTTGAGCTTTTGGGGTAAAGGACGATTGGGATAGGAGCTGTAGTACCCAGCCAAAGAATTGAGAGCTGTTCTCATCGTGGAGAATGAACTCAGGTTAGCGACAGAGCCATCTCGACGATAGCGAGAAATATACTCATTAATGCTTTGACGCGCTTTTGACTGAGCCTCTGCCTTATCAGGCGCATCGTCTGGTAGTTCAATAGCCGCTCTCAAGGAGTCCAAGGCGGTCAGGGTGTCTTGGCGATAATTGCCAACCAAGCCAGTACTGCTGGACGAACACCCCGTTAGCGCGATCGCAACCACGAGGACAAGGGCAACAAGACGAGATAAGTAGCGCTTCATAAGCATCATTCACCATAGATAAAAGTTTCAAAGTAAAATCGATCCTAACCCGGATTGGTGATCCATAGTTTTGAGTTTTGAGGATTTGGGTAGGGGTTTGGTTACCAAACCCCCGAAAATGTTACTGTACTCCAGAGGTGTTAAACATGGATTCAAAAACGAATGACGTTAAACAAATAGCATCCCAATTACTCGCAGGGATGCTGGCTAATCCTCATATTTACGCCACAATCAGTGATGAGGGACACCAAGGACAGCTCGAACAAAAACTGATCCTGATGGCGGTGGAGATGGCGGAGGACTTGATTGACAAGGTTGAAAGTCGTCATCCTTGAACCAACCAGTTATGTGAAGCAGCACCATGGGTTATACCACCTATTTCGAGGGAATCTTTAGCCTTGACCAACGATTATGGGATAGCCAAGTTCTCTATTTACTCGCTTTCGCCAATACACGACGGGTTAAGCGGGATGTCACCGTACTGCAAAATGCTCCTGACCCCGCACGAGTTGCCGTAGGATTACCCTTAGGAACAGATGGCGGCTATTTTGTCAATCAACAATGGGATGAAGACCACGATGAGATTTCAGTGGTTGACTATAATAAATCCCCCTCTGATCAACCCGGCTTGTGGTGTCAGTGGATTCCCACCCGAATCGCGAGGGGCTACCCCTTCAACGAAGTAAGGGGTAGGGGGATAGCGGAAAATGCGAGGGGTCAATCCCCGAAGTATTTTCAATCTCTCTCTTTCTATCTATCTATCCCATGTAGTGGTATAGTTTAGCCAT
>NZ_JAVJNP010000065.1:0-7120 GCF_040217205.1 Coleofasciculus sp. A1-SPW-01
AAAGTCCCACGGTGTAATGCTTGTAGGTTGGGTTGACGAAGGAAACCCAACTAATTAAGCGATTAAGCTAGGTTTTCTTCAAATCAAGCCAATCGCTACACATATAAGGAAAATTTATCACCTTATGTACGGGAGAGCCTCTTATGTAACGGTTTCTTAGACTGGATTAGAGGCAACACTTAACAGCCAACAACGACATGGAGAGCCGAGCTATGGAGTCATACAACCCTGGAATTATCCCCCACACCCCTTCTACTCAACGAAATCGCTTTCGTCATTCCTCTTTGGGTTTGGTGTCTACGCTCAGTTTTCCCGTGATTGTAAGTACGGCTGATGCGATGCTCAAGGCGTCTGGAGTGACGTTAATCGGATTTGAAAAAATTGGCAGTGGTCATTGTACGGCAATTGTGCGCGGCGCTACAGCAGAAGTGCGGATTGCGGTGCAAGCTGGGGTTGAACATGCTAAACGAGAAGGTCGATTATTGTCCTCCTTGGTAATTCCTCGACCGTTCCCAAACTTGGAGGTTGTCTTACCTCTGGGTTCTCATTTGCTAGAAGATGTGCAACAGCAGACGCGATCGCGCCATAGTTCCCAAGCCCTGGGACTTCTAGAAACTCGCGGTTTTCCCGCGATCGTCGGTGCAGCGGATGCGATGCTCAAAGCAGCAAATGTGGAACTGACGGGTTACGAAACCATTGGCGCGGGCTTATGTACCGTGATTATCCGGGGTCGGGTAGCGGAAGTCGCCATGGCGCTGCAAGTGGGTATGGCAGAAGCCCAACGGATTGGGGAACTGGTTGCTGTCACGGTGATTACTCGACCGTTAGAGGATCTCGAACAAGCCCTACCCTTGGCAAGTTACTTCATTGAAGAGGAAGAAACCCCTGAACCCCTACGATTACCTGTCGAGGTCAAGGAAACAGAGAAAGAATTAGTCGAACTCCCTGATTTAGATAAATTGCCCGCGCCGACTAAGGAAATTGACTTCTGATATTACATTGCCGATGAGCAGAGCTGAGGGAGCATGTAGAGACGTAGCATGCTACGTCTGGAAGCTGGGGGAGACAAAATTAAAAGCTCAAAAAAATCATGTAAATTCATGTAATAATCCTCCTGCCTCCTGCCTCCTGCCTTTAACAAAAAAGGCGTTGCACCCAATTCCAGCGATGATCGGATTAAGCTTTCCTGTAGAGTACAGGCTAAAACCAAACCGCTTATTCCGGAACATACAAATTGGTTAGGGGACAACGCGAGATGGAAGGAAGACTGTCACTTGTTTGGTGTTATCTGAAATCTTAACTCAGAGTTACCATAGAAAAAATACATTGTTCTGATAGAAATCATAGACTATAATCTATAAATTATTCCTATCAAGGAGGAGTATCGTTGAAGCAAGCCACGCTGCATCAGCTCAAAGTCTTTGAAGCCGTTGCTCGACATAATAGCTTTACTCGTGCTGCTGAAGAACTATTTCTCACCCAACCGACGGTGTCCATGCAGGTGAAACAGCTGACCCGAGCGGTTGGTGTTCCCTTATTTGATCAAGTAGGCAAACGTCTTTATCTTACCCAAGCCGGAGAGGAACTCGTCAAGACCTGTCGTGCCATATTTGAGAATTTAGACCAGTTTGAGATGACTATTGCCGATTTGCAAGGTCTGAAACAGGGACGCCTGCGGGTGTCGGTGATCACAACCGCTAAATATTTTATTCCCCGGTTACTCGGTCCATTTTGTCGGCGTTATCCAGGAATCGATGTATCGCTTCAGGTGACCAATCATGAATATATTCTGGGTCGTCTGAATGACAATGCCGATGACTTGTATGTAATGAGTCAACTCCCGGATCTGGATATTACCTACGAAGCCATTCTGGACAATCCCCTGGTTGTCATCGCCCCAGCGGATCATCCGTTGGTGAATGAAACCAATATTCCTTTAGAGCGTTTGGCAGAGGAACCTTTTATTATGAGAGAACCTGGATCAGGAACGCGCAAGGCGGTGCAAGAACTATTTGATTCCCGTGATATTGAGTTAAAAGTGCAGCTTGACTTAGGCAGCAATGAAGCCATTAAACAAGCGATCGCGGGAGGGTTAGGCATTTCGGTTTTATCCCGTCATACCTTAGCCTTAGAGGGCATCTGTAACCAACTGACCATTTTAGATGTGGAAGAATTCCCGATTGAACGATACTGGTATGCGGTTTACCCAAATGGCAAACAACTCTCCATTGTCGCTCGCACCTTTCTCGATTATCTGCTCACCGAAGGCAAAGACTTTGCCCAAAAGACTGCCCTACGCCGAACCTTGCCACAAGCGCAATCCAATGGAACTCTTCCCCCTAGCGCTGCAAACTCCGAGGATCAAGGGCATCCCGTAGACCATCCCCCAGCAAGTTAAAGGCTAACACGGTCAAGATAATCAGCGCGGCGGGGGGCCAAATTAACCAGGGTTGTAGTACCAAAATCGAAGCATTCGTTGCCAAGGACAACAAATTTCCCCAGGAGGGGTCAGGTTGCTGAATGCCCAGACCGATTAAACTCAGCACTGATTCCGCCACAATAAAACTGGGGACGGCGAGAGTGGCTGAGATGATTACATAGGTTGCCGTTTGGGGCAGCACATGGCGGACAATAATGTACAGCGGTTTCGCCCCCATCGCTTGGGATGCTTGGACAAATTCTCGTTCTTTAATCGACAACACCTGTCCGCGAATCACCCGGGCTAATCCAGACCAGCCAATAAACGAGGTAATTAAAACAATTAACAAAAATCGTTGGGCGCTGGTTAGTCCTGGTGGTAACACTGACGCTAATGCCACGAGTAGGTATAGAGTGGGAATCGTCATCATCACTTCCACGAGGCGCATCAACATGGCATCAATCCACCCCCCGAAATAGCCAGAAATTCCGCCGATAATTAAACCCAGCGGAAAAGAGATGGCAATTCCCACTAAACCGATACTCAGACTAATTCGCCCCCCATACACCAAACGACTGAATTGATCCCGACCTTGCTCATCCGTCCCTAATAGATTCAGTTTGCCTTCACCAATCGTGCCGAACAAGTGCAAGTTCATCGGAATTCCGCCAAATATCTCCACCTCTTCAAAGTTGGGGGGTAAGGGGAAACGCAGTTGCAGAAACTGGTATCCCGAACCTTGAACAAATAAACGGATGGGGGACGGACTTTGCCAATCCACCATCAGTTCTCGTTCCCCCGTCTCTAAATCCGTTGGTCCTTGGGTGGTTGGGTAGACATGGGGACCAATAAACCTGCCTTCGGGAGTGCGCCAGTAAACTTGGGTGGGTGGCAACAGGGAACCATTGGGTTGGGAGACATACGGGTCATAAGGCGCGACAAAATCAGCCGCAATTACGGCAAGGTAAAAAATCAATAGCACGATCGCGCCAAACCGAGCCAAGGGGTTCTTTTTCAGTTTTTGCCACCAGTTCATGGGTTACAGGTTAAGAATTAAGCTGCTGGGCGAGTTGTCGGTGTTGTTCTTCGTTCTTTTCGTGTTCGACAACAAACACATTGGAGTAGAGGTTGGCGGTGATTTGCTTACCCTCTTGGGTGAGGGACAGGTAACGCAGGGCTTCCTGGATAAAGGGAAATACTCCATTCCAGTAAAACCTGGAATAACCCGCGCGAAGGTCGCCAGGATGCTCATAGCCTAAGGCTTGGTTGACACCCGTTTCTTCAAATTCGTAGAATAGAGAGCTAATTTTCTTGAGATAGCGCGGATCAGAAAGCTGACCAATTAAGTCAGAGGCACGAATCAAACCGGGATAATTCAGGGTATCTCGATGATCCCCTTCTTTAGGAACCGGGAAACGAGTCAGTTCAATATTGAGCTTAATCAGTTCCGCGTCAATCAGTTTGTGACCGCCAAATCGCTCATCCGTAAACAGTTTCGCCCGATCAACATGATGAGGCGTTAGGGAGGCATCGGTAGCGCCAGGAGGCAGATGCACCATCTCACCATTTTTGCCCGTCGCATAAAGTCGTTCAGTTTCGCGATCCTGACGACAGACTCCTTTCACATAGCCAATGTCGTGGCAAACCAGAGAAATGATAAAGTGCAACCAATCTTCTGGTGTGACGCCACCTTCACGGATATGCTTGCCTCGGAGAATCTCCTGACCGACTAAGGTGACGAGGATAGAATGCTCGACATTATGATACAGGGCATCGCTGTTGGCAATATTTTCCATTGCCATACTGCCTGCCCAAGCAATAATGTCCTCAAAGTCGGTTTTCAGCCCCCCGTAAGTCCGGTGGTAGCCATCCCGGAGTCTTTGGACAAATGAGTTTATGAGAATTTCTGTTGCGTTAAACATCCTGGGTAATCCCTGCGGAGTGCAATGGTTTGAGGATCAATCGAACAGTTATAACTCTATACTTTACAGGATGCGATAAATTTAAGTGGATTGGGATCTAAAGATTCACAACCTCGGCGTGTTTTTGGTCATAGCTAACTGTTACCGAACTCGCAACCCCTTTATTTGGAAGAGTTTCAGGATTTTTGTATAAACGAAAACATACCTAGCTCAATCAAGGTTAAGTCTTCACCTCCAGAGTCAGGTAGAAATATGAGGCAAATTTATTGATATAATAGCTTAAAGATTCTCGTTGAGAGTAACTTGCGGGTGTAGTTCAGTGGTAGAACGTCAGCTTCCCAAGCTGGATGTCGTGGGTTCGAGTCCCATCACCCGCTCTACTGGCGTGGCACAGCTAAAATGGTGGAATAGACTTGACTATTGAATCGGGCGCACGTCTATTCGCCCCTACGGTTTCGGGTATCCCATTCTAATTCATATTGCTAAGGTGTGCCACGCCACTACAGTGAATAAATTATATAAACCTGAATGGCGATCGCACGGCAACTCTAGCGACTAGCCTCTTGCATACTACACTAGATTGAATGGCACTGATTTAAGGCTGGTGGGCAATGCCCACCCTACGGTAGCTCAAGGGTTTTGGTGTTCCCAAAATGCTTATTTCAGTACTATTCACACTAGATTTATCGCACTTTTGTTGTGGAACTGCCATGTCTTTCGCCCAAGATTTGGAAACGTCCGAAGAGCTATGGGATGATATAGTCTTTCCCCCTAGTGACTTACTGAGTGACGAGCCTCCTTTGGAAACAGACTTGCATCGCCTACAAATGACATTGCTCATCGCCTGCTTAGAATGGCTGTGGCGAGAGCGCAATGATTTCTATGCGTCTGGTAATCTGACGATCTACTACTCTCCCCGTCAGCGCAAGTCAGAGAAGTTCCGGGGACCGGATTTTTTTGTGGTTTTGGGAGTAGAACGCTTTCCTCGCCAAAGTTGGGTGGTTTGGGAGGAAGATGGTAAGTATCCCAATGTGATTGTAGAAATTCTTTCTCCCAAGACGGCTGCGACTGATCGAGGCTTAAAAAAGCAGCTATATCAAGATGTTTTCCGTACTCCGGACTATTTTTGGTTTGACCCGAATAGCTTGGAGTTTCAAGGTTTTCATTTGGTCGATGGTGAGTATGAACAGTTGCATCCGAATCAGCAAGGGTGGTTATGGAGCAAACAGTTGGGGTTATATTTGGGAATTTATGAGTCGAAGTTGCGCTTTTTTAATGCCCAAGGACAGCTAATTCCGATACCCCAAGAAGTCGCTGAACAAGAGCAACAACAGCGAGTGCAAGCAGAGCAACAGTTAACCCAAGCAGAGCAACAGTTAACGGAGATGGAGTCGCTTTTGAGTCGATATCGGGAACGCTTTGGAGAGTTGCCCGAGTAAAGTGGCTTATAGCGCTACGCGCTAGGCTTTCTTGCAATAGGCAACACCTCGGCTTACTTCGACTTACTTCGGCTTACTTCGGCTTCGCTCAGTAACACGCTCAGTACAAGTCGCTCAGGGTCAAGCGATTTAAATTAATTTTTCTTCTTTTGTCCTAACCTTAGAGCGTAGTGCTATAACTCCCCATTTCCTTTATCTAACCTATCTCTTGCTTGGAAAATTCAGTTCAACAAAGATTTCCATTCTTTTTTAAAACAGTGCAGCACCTCAGGCTCAAAGAGGACAACTTTTTGGTCGTCGGGAAACTTCCCTTGGCATAAGCGCACGGCAATTTGTCCTAAGTTTTCACTGAAGAGAATCTGCTTAAATAACAGATTATCTGTTTTCTCGATCAGATGAACCGCTGTAGCAAATTCCCCTTCTAAATCAAAACCAACATTCAGTTTGATGTGATGGATTTCGTGAATACAGCGGAAAATCAGGTTAATGTCTGAACCCAAAAGATCAGAATTGTTGAACTGAGTGGTAATCATTAGTTTCCCTTGGTTATAATCTCTATAGATATGCTCTAAGCTCAGTTCTGTTCCTTTCATGTAAGGAAAGTAATCAACATACTGAAACTCCATACCCTGGAGTTCTACCTGTGCTATATCCACGATAAACTGACGGAAGCCTTTCACGACGGAAGGCGAGAGAGCATACGCTGGGGTATCAATGTAATACCGAGCAATGTCTTCAAGATTCATGTGTTTTTGTTAGATGCAACCAACTGATAATGGAAATCACCAGACAATCTAATCATTGACCTGGCTTACTGAGGGTAGTCCCTCACAGAATTCACCCAATTCAATTTTGGGAGATCTCAGCCCAAAAAACATCCAGAGAACTACGGAAATTTTTGGGTGAAATTCCCGAAAAGTCCGCGTGGATTCACCGATGGAGGTTTATTTATAAAGTAAATACAAAAAAGCTAGACAAAGTACATAGACTGTGCTATTCACTTTGTTTTATCGAGGTATTGGTTCAACCTAAGCCAATATCGAGAAGCATCATGATCACGAATCCTACTATAATCCCAATTGTGGCTTCGTGTTCGCGACCTTGATGATGGGATTCGGGGATAATTTCATCGCTAATCACAAATAGCATCGCACCCGCTGCAAATGCCATTCCCCAGGGTAAAAGTGGTTGTGCGATCGCCACCCGAATCGCGAGGGGCTACCCCTTCAACGAAGTAAGGGGTAGGGGGATAGCGGAAAATGCGAGGGGTCAATCCCCGAAGTATTTTCAATCTCTCTCTTTCTATCTATCTATCCCATGTAGTGGTATAGTTTAGCCAT
>NZ_JAVJNP010000068.1:0-33337 GCF_040217205.1 Coleofasciculus sp. A1-SPW-01
AGTGGAATGGGTCTTACTTTATCGCCTCTTGCGGCGGCGTAACTGTGTCGGCATTAAAGAAATATATCGAGGGTCAAGACTCACCAGATTAATTGGTTGCTTGGTGTTCCTACAGCAACCCGCCTATCCATCCCAACGCCATCAGACTTTTGTTGGTGTGTTGACATGATAATGTATTCAAAATAACGTCGCGGGCGACAGCTTTCACAACATTGATACTGACAGAATTACCCAACTGATAGTACGCTTTATCATCGTTACTATGCAAAATAAACTCATCGGGAAATCCCTGGAGACGTGCGGCTTCTCGCGGTGTTATTCTCCGAACCCGATCATTGTGATAAATTCCTAATCGATTGGCATCGCTAGCAACCAACGTGACTGATATTTTTCGGGGATCTAAAAACTTGTAAACTTCAAAGGAGAAGTTCCCTGATACAGGTTTGTATTTACCATCAACAATTTGTAAATATTTTTTAGCCACGAGTGAGTCAAGAATTTGTTCTAAATGGGGATAATTAAAAAAGCTAGCGATTTGCTCTCGACTAAGCAACTTACCATCTTGATTACGACCGAATTCTTTATTCCGACGCTTCAAAATAAAACGATTCATTAACTCAATTTCTTCTGGACTACATTTTCCCCGTAAACCCAGTTCCCAGGAGTGCAGAGAATTTCCGCCACGATAATCAATCAGCCGCCGACCATGCAATTGATTCAAATTATTGTTTAATCGATTTTTTAGAGCTTCAACAAACTCCGGGGAACAATCATATTTAGAATCAGGATTATCTTCTAATATATCAGCCACGGCAACAGGTTGGGTCAAGGGATTAAATAAGGATAGCTGCTGACAATTATAGGAATGGGAATCGGGCGGACCTAAATCAGAAATCAACTCAAATTTTGGCGAAGCACCTAAAATCCCGACCATGTACAGGCGAACCCGGTTTTGCGGTAATCCAAAATTAACACTGTTTAGGAGAAATGTATCAAAGCTATAGCCTCGCTCTTTAATTTCATGCTTGATTGTTGCTAAGGTTTTACCCTGATCATGACTATAAAGACCGCGAACATTTTCAAAAATTAAGGCTTGAGGTTTACAGGTATCTATTAATCTCAATATTTCAAAAAACAATGTTCCTCTCGTGTCTCCAAATCCCGCCTTTTTTCCCGCATAGGAAAAAGACTGACAAGGAAAACCTGCCAATAAAACGTCATGGGGCGGTAATTGGTTAATTTTCCGGATATCTCCTAATACCTCATGGTTAAAATTATTTTTGTAAACCCATTGACAATCTGGAGTAATTTCACTTGCTAAAACACATTCAGCTTTGTGGTTTAAGGTGTTAGCTGCTTGTTCAAAGGCTAGGCGTATACCCCCTATTCCTGCAAATAAATCAATGAACCGGATCTTAGTCATTATGGTTCTTCGGTACTTGTGGTGGAAACCCTCGTTTTTAGAGAACTCTTAGCAGAGAGCAGGAAACAAGCAAAGCTTTGTTCAGCAAGCTTTTTACCAAAATAAATGACTTTTCTTTATCACCATAACGTAAAATTAAATATAGTAAGCTAAAGCTTACTTTAGCTTTTAGCCAGGAAATTGATTTCCTGGCTTAAGCCTATGATTCACAGTTTAACCCAGATGCTTGACAATCATGTCGATGTCCATCTGGATAAATAGTTGAACAATCGACATAAGCATTAGAAAAATTAACATTATGACTGCGAAAAAGAATTGCTCCCTTTAACTGAGCTTGACTTAAATTAGTCCGAGTTAAATTAGCACCGCTTAAGTTAGCATAATTCAAATTGGCATCCCTTAGATCAGCATTAGCTAAATCAGCCCCTTGCAAGTTGGTATAGGCTAAATTAGCACCCCGTAAATTGGCATGACGTAATGTTGCTCTTGATAGATTCGCTTGTTGTAAATTTGCCTGAGATAGATTACTCTGGCATAGTTTAGTATCGCTCAACTCAGCCGCTTGCAGTTGAGCGTGTTGGAGTTGGGCTTGACTGAGATTAGAGTAAGGCAGATAACTCTTTTGTAAGTCAGAGCCATTCAAATTAATGCCTTGGAGATCCGCTTCAAATAAGTCTGCCTCACTGATATCAATTGCACTGAAGTCGCGTCTACCCTTAGCATATTGAGTCAGTAACTCTGTTCTACCAATCTTCTGCATCTGCTCTGTGACTCTGGAAGGTTCTGCTTCCTCTTCCCAATTTAATCTGCCTGATCAGGTCACTATGGATTTATGATTAAAACCCTATATTAATTGTAAGGCATTGTAGCGACAGCTACAGTTTTTCTAATTTTTTTTTAAGGATTATCAAGATTTATATTTAATCCTTGATGTAGATTGACAAGTCAAGATTTATATGATACAAGAAATCTGTCTTGATAGTATCAGTCAAGTCTTCAAAATCAGGGCTAATCAACTGGGTTTGTCGGTATCTAAAGGACGATATTCTTTCATCCTACTAATCATGAACGTCGGTTTGGTGTTCTAGGTAGAAATGTTTTATTATCGAAGTTGGAAATGATTAACTCCTATATCAACTACCCCACCCATGCTGTATAGGGACGAGATATACCAGCTACGAATTAGGATAACGATAGCTATATTAAGAACTTCTAGATAAAAGCAAAATCGAATACTATCCTGAAAAAACTATGTCAAACCCACAATTATCGATCGCGCAACACTATCACGAACGTACCAAATACGATCCGGAGACGATCGCGTCCAAAAATAAGCGATTAGACTGGGACAATCAACCGATACCCTTTAAAGAGTATAAACTAGGAACGACCATTGATCTGAAGCCCTATCTCAAAGAAGATCCCCAGGCGTTCGCCCAGGAACCCGGTAAAAGTTGGTGGCGGTTGTCACGGTTGCTCTTGTGCAGCTATGGCTTAACCGCTAAGATGGCAACCATGATTGGACCTCCGGTTTATTTAAGGGCGGCACCTTCAGCCGGGGGATTATATCCGGCGGAAGTCTATTTAATTTCCAGTGGAACTTCTATATTAGCTCCAGGACTGTATAACTATCAGTGTCCTAGCCATTCTCTAGTGCGCTTTTGGGATAGCGAGGTTTGGTCAGGGCTACAAGAGGCGTGTTTCCAGCATCCTAGCTTAGAGACAACGGAACTGGCGATTATCACCACCGCTATATTTTATCGTTCAGCTTGGCGCTATGAAGACCGCGCCTATCGCCGAGTGTTTCTGGATACGGGTCATTTGTTGGGCAATATTGAACTGGCGGGTGCGTTAACAGGATATCGCCCCTCTCTGATTGGTGGCTTTGTGGATCAGAAGGTGAATGATCTGCTTTATCTTAACCCAGAACAAGAAAGCGCGATCGCAGTGGTTCCCCTCACGGATCAATTCCAGGAACAAAGCAGCCCTTCTCAGCCCACTGCTTTACCGTCAGCGACGCAGTTTGACTATCCCGAACTTCCTGATGGAGAATTGCTGGCTTACCTGCATCAAGCGACGCAAATTGAACCGACAGATAAGCAGGAAATCGAATCGCCACCATCTGGAGAATTAGAGTCAGAAAAGGTAGGTGAAGACAAGTATAATTTTCCCTTCTGTACCAAAATCTCTACGACTACATCACCGATTCAATGGGGTAGTGTTACCGGGGAAGGATATGCGCCTCAAGCCTTGGAAAATACTATTCTCAAACGGCGGTCAACTCGCGCTTATACGGGTGCGCCGCTATCCTTAGATGAACTTAAATTGCTACTCGATTTCACCTATCAACCTCAACACTACAGCGAACAAGGGTTTGATAGTTCTCCTGATTATTTGGATTTGAGTTTAATTGAAACCTTTGTGGCAATTTCTGGGGTGGCGGGTTTAGATGAAGGCTGCTATTATTATGCACCAAAAGCCCAAGAATTGCGGCAAATCCGCTTTAAAAACTTCCGGCGGGAATTACATTTTTTGTGCTTAGGACAAGAGTTAGGGCGGGATGCCAGTGTGGTTCTATTTCACACAGCAGACTTAAAAAAAGCTGTAGCCAAGTATGGCGATCGCGCTTATCGTTACCTGCATCTGGATGCGGGACATTTGGGACAACGGCTCAATTTAGCGGCGATTTATTTAACGTTGGGGGTGAGTGGTATTGGCGGGTTCTTTGATCAGCAAGTGAATGAGGTTTTGGGGATTCCTCCGGATGAGGCGGTTCTTTATATTACTACCTTGGGGCGTCCGAGAAGTTGATGGTCTTATGTCTTATGTTATATAGACACCCGCCAAGAACTCAAGTTCTTGGCTTATAGCTTAAGTCCATTAAAATGGACTAACAATGGATAGAGTTTGCGCGAAATTAAAATTATTGGAGTGCGAGCATCTTGCTCGCTACTAATACCCAATTTATAGCACTACGAGGTACGGAAAGGACATTAGTTAATCCAAACAGGGAACGGGGAACAGGGAACAGGGAACAGGGAATAGTAGAAAATGTCCTAACCTGCTTTGGTAAGGCTATAATACCCAATTTAAATGCATAACAGCTTACTATAGTGAAGGGTCATGTCAGGGCGGGTTTTGAACAAACGTTATCATCCCTAGCCAAAAGAAAGTCCCTAAACCCGCCCCTACACAATACTCATTCTCCCCCATCTCCCCCCTCACCCTCTCACCCCCTCACCCTCTCACCCCATCTCCCCAATACTCATTCTCCCCCATCTCCCCCCTCACCCTCTCACCCCCTCACCCTCTCACCCCATCTCCCCAATACTCCCGACAGCAACCCCTAATTAGTTACAAAGGGCGCGATCGCGGTCTGTTACATTGGGGTTAGTCTTCAGATAATCCCCTACCCAGTCACAACTGCGAACCAGGAGATTATCCAGAACCGTTTGATTCACATCCTCCAAATTCCACAAAATGATGCTGTTGTCCAAACTGGCAGATGCCAGTGTTTGCTTATCGGGGTGGAAACTTAACCCTCTGATTTCATCCTGATGCCCTTTAAGGGTGACAATTGGCGTGCCATCACGTTGCCAGAGTTTGATCTGTCCGTCTAAACTACCAGATGCAATGGTTTGACCGTCAGGAGAAAATGCTACCGCATAAACTGGATTATCATGACCTGCGAAGGTGTTTAGCAAAACGCCCTCTTTATCCCACAGTTTCACCATTTTATCCTCACTGGCGGTGGCAATCGTCTCACCGTCAGGAGAAAAAGTCACGGCTGTGATCGCTTCATCATCTGCCTGCCATGATGAGAGGACTGTACCAGTTTTATCCCAAATCACAGCTTTGTCACTACTAACTGAAGCAATCATCTCACCGTCGGGGGAGAAACTAATATCATTGACGCCACTACTATGTTCATTGAGGGTTTTCAGTAGCGTTCCGTTGCGATTCCATAATTTAATCGTTGCATCCTCACTGGCTGTGGCAATGGTTTCGCCATCTGGAGAAAAACTCACCCGATTTATGCGATCGCGATGTCCATCCTCTAGATTGTCTTCCCCTGGCAAAGTCTTCAGGAATTTCCCCTCTCGGTTCCACAAGCGCACCCGTTTGTCATTACCCACCGTGACAATCGTCTCACCGTCGGGGCTAAAGTTCACATCATAGACGCGATCGCGATTCTCTTGCAGCGTGGCTAACTCTGTCCCATCACTTTGCCAGAGTTTCACCGTCTTGTCTGAACTCGCGGATGCCAAATAATTCCCCTGGGGACTAAACCGGACACTATTGACCGAATCCCGATGTCCCTGAAGCGTATCAACAAGCTGACGTTCACCCAGTTGCCACAATTTTACACTCTTATCTAAACTCGCCGACGCCAACGTCTGCCCATCGGGACTAAAACTCGTCCCATAAACCGCACCCTGATGTCCCGTTAGCGTCTGTTGTAGAGACGCGCCATGGCGCGTCTCTCCATCTAAACGCCAGAGTTTCACGGTTTGGTCATCACTACTAGAGGCGAGAGTTTGTCCATCTGGACTCCAAACCACGCCATTGATCAGGTTTTCATGTCCCGTCAGCGTGGTGATCAGGGTGCCGTCTTGACTCCAGAGTTTGATCGTATTGTCTGCACCACTTGAGGCAATACGTTGCCCATCTGGACTAAAGCTAACCCCGCTAACGCCAGCCTCATGACCCGTCAGGGTTAACCGTTCTTCACCCTCTAGTGTCCAAAGCTTTACCGTACCATCCCAACTCGCCGTCGCCAAGGTTTCACCATCAGGGCTAAAACTGACGCCATAAACTTGACCCTGATGTCCGGCTAAAGTACCCACCAACGTGCCATCTGGCTGCCAAAGTTTCACCGTTTGGTCATCACTGGCGGTGGCGAGAAGTTCACCATCGGGGCTAAACTTGACGCTATTGACAGCATTATCATGGGCGGCGATGGTTTTAATCAGAGTTCCTTCTCGATTCCACAGGTTAACCGTCCCATCGAAACTGCCACTGGCAAGGGTTTGCCCATCTGGAGAGAAACTCACGCCCCGGACTTGCTGAGTGTGTCCAGTGAGGGTACGAACTAATGTACCATCTGGACGCCAAAGTTTTACGGTTTGGTCATTACTGGCGGTAGCTATCCATTCACCATCGGGACTATAACTGACATCCCATACTCTGTCCGTATGACCCTCTAATTGGTTCCGTTCTCTACCCCAAGACACCGTTTGTTGTAGGGCGGTGATTACATTGGCGTTTAACTGAGTATCCTTTTGACTCCAGTTAGCATTTTGCAGTTTACGTCCCGCTTTCAGGGCTTCTAATCGGGCTTCAAAGCCTTGACCAGACGTAAACAACGCTTCTGCTGTTTTACTGTGGCTAATAATCTGCCCAGTATAGGCTTGCATCCGCAGTCGTTCGGCTTTTAAATATTGAACGAATGCCACTCCGCCTAAAATAACCGAAGCGCCTAACGCCACACTCACGCCAGCCAAGAGTCGTCTTTGACCACGGGTTCTGGCTTGGCGTCCCGCATCAATATACTCTCGCTGAAGTTGGGTTGGTTTGGGTTCGATTTCCGCGCTGGTGGTGAACCATTGTTCGGCGGCTTCGAGTTCACTTCCTCGGAGTAAAAGGTGATTATTGCGTTGTTTCTTATCCCACTCTTTCGCTAGTTGTTGCAAGCGGGTATGTTTCTTAATATGGTCTAAATCGGTATCTAGGGTTTTGAGGAGGGACTCAAATGACCCGTTAAAATCATCAGTTTCGCGGAAGAATACCCAGTTGAGTCTAGCTAATTCTGGATGTACGCCTTTGAGTTGATCATCCCGCAGCACAATCGGGATAATCCGTTTGCAGCGTTGAATTGCGTACTCCAGTTCTTGAGTACAGCGTTCCGATTGAATGGCGTGGGGACTAATAAAAAAGATACAGGTGTGGGCGGCTTCTATTTCTGGTTCAGTCTGGGTTAGAGGACTTTCTTGCCAATTCAGCCAGATATTTCGTTTCTCTTGGGTAAGGGCGTCATAGACTCTCTGAATCGCGTCTTTATCGGGGGAGGAGTAGGATATAAAAATGTCAGCCATGTTTTGTCATTTGTCCTTGGTCATTTGTCCTTGGTCATTCGTTTTATGTCGCAGAATACTGGTAATCCGTTGGGGCGGGTTTAGTTATATCAGGGTGCAAAGCCAACGTTAGTGGTAAAACCCGCCCCTACAATTCCCTCATCTCCCCCATCTCCCTCATCTACCCCATCTGTAGAGACGTTGCATGCAACGTCTCTACGAACTGCCGTCTGTTGTACAAAGGTCTTGAGAATTCGAGTTGGTTTGCAGATAGTCACCTGCCCAATTACAACCCGATGCGATGAGATGGTCGAGGAGTTGGTCATCCAAATTGTCTAAATTCCAGAGAATCATGGTGTAGTTTTCATCCGTAGATGCCAGGGTTTTGCCATCGGTACTGAAACTGAGATGGTTAACGCCAGCTTGATGTCCTTTCAACGTGACGACTTCTGTGCCATCGACTGTCCAAATTTTCACCGTACCGTCTAAACTGGCTGTAGCCAGGAACTGACCATCGGGTCGAAAGGTGACGCGATAGACGCGATCGCGATGTCCTGCCAGAGTCTGGAGTAACTTACCCTCCGTCGTCCAGAGTTTCACGGTTTGGTCATCACTGGCGGTGGCAATGATTTGACCATCGGGAGAAAAGTTAACACTACCAACGGCGGCGTCATGTCCATCAATCGTCCGTTGTAGAGACGTTGCATGCAACGTCTCTCCATCTAGACGCCACAGTTTCACGGTGCCATCGGTACTGGCGGAAGCAATGGTTTGACCATCCGGGCTGAAGCTGACATTTAAGACCATACCCTGATGACCTTCGAGAGTCTGCACCAGTTCGCCGTCTTTTGTCCAGAGTTTCACGGTTTGGTCTTGACTCCCTGAGGCAAGATACTCTCCATTGGGAGAAAATTGTACCGTCCAGACGATTCCCTCATGCCCGTTTAGCGTCTGTTGTAGAGACGTTGCATGCAACGTCTCTACATCTAAACGCCAGAGTTTCACGGTTTGGTCATCACTGGCTGAGGCAATGGTTTCACCGTCGGGAGAAAAACTGACACTTTCCACCCAATGTTTATGTCCAGACAGGGTGTTCAATTTTTTGCCGTCTGGACTCCAAAGGGTGACATCCATTCCCGATGCGATCGCGATTAAGTCCTCATTCGGGCTAAAACTGGGACTAATACCAGATTGGGGCAAGGTTTTGACTGAAGGATTGTCCAGTTTCCAGAGTTTCACGGTTCTGTCATCACTCGCTGATGCTAGGGTTTGCCCATCTGGACTGAAATCTACCCCAAATACCTGACTGCTATGTCCGGTGAGGGTATTGAGTAGAGTGCCGTCGCGATTCCAGAGTTTGATGGTTCTGTCTTTACTACTGGTTGCAAGGCGTTGACTATCCGGGCTAAATGTCACCTGCCAGATGCCATCGGTATGACCCGTTAGCGTTTGCAGTTCTTCTCCCTCAATCGTCCAGAGTTTCACCGTTTTATCCTGACTGGCGGTGGCGATGAGTTGACCATCTCCAGAAAAACTCACACTTGTGACCTCTCCTTGGTGTCCTGTCAGGGTTTGTAATTCTTCACCCTCAATTGTCCAGAGTTTCACTGTTTGATCAGCGCTAGCGGATGCCAACTGTTGACCGTCAGCAGAGAAGCTGACACTGATAACTGGGGCATTATGTCCGCTTAAGGTGTTTAGGCGTTCACCCTCTCGACTCCACAGTTTTACTGTCCCATCCTGGCTGGCTGAGGCAATGATTTGACTATCTGGGGAAAAAGTGACGTCGTAAATATCATCATCATGGGCATTAATGCTATGTAGCTTCGCCCCGTCTTTTGTCCACAGGTTTACCGTCCCATCCCGGCTAGCGGAGGCAATCATCTCACCATCAGGGCTAAAGCTGACCTCTCGGACGCGATCGCGGTGTCCTTCTAGGGTTTTGATTAAACTCCCATCTGGTTGCCAGAGTTTAATCGTATGGTCACTACTAGCCGAGGCAATACGTTCACCATCTGGGCTAAAACTAACGCTGCGAACTTTATTTGTATGCCCGTCTAATTGATTCGATTGATTCACCCAATAGACAGACTGAAGTAACGCCGTGGAAATTGTCGAATGAAGTTGAGGATCTCGGCTAACCCAGTTGGCTTGTTGCAGGGTTTTAGCCGCCTCTAGAGATTCTAAGAGGGCAGGAAATCTTTGCTGGGAAACAAATAAAGCGTCGGAGGTGGTACTTTGAACAATAAGCTGTTCTTGCTGGGCTTGGACAAAAAGTTTTTGCGATCGCTGATATTGCCAGAACGCCACTAGTCCTAAGAGAGTAGACACACCCAGCGCCAAGCTAACTCCAATAATTGACCGTTTTGCCTGACGAGTAACCCATTGACGACTGAGCCCAACGTATTCTCGATGCAGAGGTGTAGGAAAGGGTTTTTGTTCTGAACTCCACACCAGCCAGGATTCTCCTGATGTTAGTTCACTTCCGCTTAATAGGAGGCTAGTATTGCGTCCTTTTTTTTCCCATTCCATGGCTTGCACTAACAAGCGCGTATGTTCTTGGGTATCCTCTTTATTGTTATCAATGGCTTGCAGCAGTTCTGCAAACGCCTGTTCAAAATTTGTCCCTTCGCGAAAATCAATCTGGGGAAGTTCTCTCATCTCTGGATGGATCGCGTCTGGGTCAACATCCAGATATAGTATCGGCAGAATTCGCTTATGGTGTTTTAGGGAACAGTCTACCTCGACACCGCACTCTTTGGATGCCACTGAATCTGGGCTAATCACAAAGACGATATTATTCGATTCTTCGATTCCTTGGTAGATTTCTTGTCGCCAATCAGCGGTTAAGGGAATGCCTTCCCAATCCACCCAAACCTCACGGTTAGCGTTTTTAAATGCCTCCCGGAGTTTCAGTACAAATTCCTTATTGCGCCGGGAATAAGAAATAAAGGCTTCTTTCATAAGTTGCACACCCTGAAGTGTCTAGGTTCTATGAATCGGGTTTAGTGATGATCGTTATTCTTCCGGGATGGAAGCATCGAGGGTGGTGAATTGCACTGCCCCTTGGATGGCATTATCTTTGGTGCGATCAGCCACATCACAGACTAAGGCAAACTGCAAGTAATAATCTATTTCCCTTTCTAGAGACAGGTCATTGGGAAGCGTGATTTCAACCTCACCGCCTGCTTCAGGAATCTCAATCATGGTTTGATAAACTGGATTCCAACTCTGATCCACTAGGAGAAATTCGGCGGAGGTGACAGTGGTTTCCGGTACTTGCCATGAAAGTGTTGCGGGCGAGTTCAGCGCCACCAAATAAACCCCCTGATCGTTAGTGGGCATCAAGGGGGTAATCGTTACTTCACCACATCCAGCACCGCGCAACCCAGCGCCGCGATCGCGCGATGGTGAAAGCTGGGCAGTTAAAACGTTTACATCTTCATTAGACTGGGCTTGTAGCGGGGGTTGCCAGCCGATCCCCATTACCCAGATTGTCGTGAATACCCCGGTTACCAGGCTCAAAGACTTAAAAGACTTTAATCTATCCATTGGTAGATGTTTGAAAACTTGATTGAGACTTATAGACCTATAATAATCGAAAACTGGAAGTTTTATCTAGAAAAATAAAATCAAGCTAATCTTCATCAAAACTTTAAAAAATCCAGAGTTTTTTAAAGACAATCTTCATAATTCTTGTTTTGTCTCGTCTTTTGAGAGGCAATGGAGGCGGTAATACCTAGTAATATATATATTACAGATCTAAGGTGACTCCTTAGGTAGTTTTGAACTGTTCTGAGTTGTTGTCATTGGTGTGCCAGTAACCATTAACTATCAATCCCCAATCAAACCCATCGAAACTAGCTGTAGCGTCTGGTTACAGTGGCTATTGGCGACGCTGTTGGGTTTTGTGGCAAGTCTATTTTGGATCGAGATTGGCGAAAGACCCGATATTAATATGATTGAGGGAATCATTGGCGGGACGATAATCGGATTCGCCCAATGGCTAGTCTTGAGACGACACCTGCCCTCCGCCTGGTGGTGGATTATTGCCAGTCTCCTCGGTTGGGGAGTCATGGGGTTGAGTTCGTTTGGGGTCATCGGTTGGTTTGCTCCCCGAACGATGCATCTTTTCCCTCGGTTGGTTTATGGAGTCGTCGATGGTGCAACTCTGGGGCTAATCCTGGGAATGGCGCAATGGTGGGTTCTCAGACAGTATGTTAGCAAAGCGTGGGGATGGATTTTTGCCAATACTATATACTGGGCAATTGGCTTAGCCGTAGGTTGGATTGTCGGCGGACTTTTGCGCCGCTTTACCCAGATGTTTCTCAGCGAAGTTCTGGGTTTAGGGGTAACCTGGATGTTAGTTGCAGGGTTAACTGGAATAAGTTTAATTCGATTGCTGGGAAAGGTTCCAACTATCAAGGGTAGTGGTTAAAAGGGGGTAATATAGGGCTTGCTGTATAAGTCTTGTGGTGGGGAGAGGCAATAGGGAATAGGCAATGGGCAATGGTTTCAACATCTCGACTTCGCGGCAATTGAGCCTGTCGAAATTCGATGTTGACCCTCTGTCGAGGTAAAATTTGGTGCTTAGGTCGGCGAAAATTCCAGGTTGCAAGAGGGTAGTAGTGTAAAAACCTTGCACTTGTTGGGTGGGAAAATAGCTTGAAACTCTTATATGCTCTACTTTCCTAACGAGTGCAGCAGACCCTAATATAAGGGCGGGTTTTGTTGAGTAGTTATTGGTGAAAAGCTTATCTGAGTGACTAAACCCGCCCCTACAATTGATTGACTGTAAGCTTGCCAAGCTAACTCTAAGGTTGCTATTTCACTCCAAAAATCATTGGTATTTCGTAACGCTAATAATCGTGAAGCGCATTCATCCCGGTTGATGACACTGCACGCCCAGGTTACCAGATTTTCAAAGTTTACTGCTTGTCCTGTCGGGTAACTCCAACGTGTGCCAAATTTAGCGATTTCCCCATTTGGATAGTACCAGCGAGACGCGATTTTTGCCGTTTGTCCGTTGGGATAGTTCCAAATTGCGCCAAATTTCGCCGTTTGTCCGTTGGGATACTGCCAATTATCACCAATTTTCGCCCGTTGTCCATTCGGGTATTCAATGATAGCCCTTCCCCAGGTATCGGCTAATCCACAGGCGAATTGTTGCTGACTCTCCACTAATCGCACCAGATTGTTATTTCCGTCAGATAGTCGCGCCAATCGCGTCATGATGGTGAGATCCAGACATTCCTGGGTGGCGGTTGGGGGTGGAATGGTTTCTACTGCTGAGGGTTGGGCGGTGTCACAGTATTGCGCTTCTAGGGTAGCCAGGTTTTCGTCGTCTAATCCTTGTTGTATCGCGAGGCGGCGTACCTGGCGAATTTGACGGCATTGAGTAGGCGTGGCGTCAGCGCGATCGCGACTTATGCCAAGTACCAATAGGGGTAATAGAAATAGTACCACCCGAATCGCCTGTTTCATAGATACAAATCATCCTTATCTAAGATAATCCCCATATCTAAATTATTTTAAGGGATAAGGGGTCAAACCCCTCATTGGTTGATCAGAGTCTCCTTAGAGTTGATGGGTAAGTGTCACCAGGAAATATCTACTCAGAATGATAATAATCTTGGTTGCCTTGCCCTCTCAAGAAAAAGCATCAAAGCTTTACTGCATTAAGGTTTCCAGGTTTTCAGTTGCATTTTTATAACCCAGTTCTCATATTTTTTCAGGCTCAACCTCAGTGTATATACGGATTTTGATTTCAGTCGTTATTAACAAATTCCCGTAATTTACCCGATTTTTTCAGGCTAGGGTTTTGAATAAGATTGACTTGTCAGTCAAACAAACCTCTTAGGTAATTCAAAGCCATGATTCGTAAGTCTTTAATCGCTTCTACTTTAGTTCTGTGCGGTACTGTTGGTTTCTCTTCTGTAGTAAAAGCGCAGGAAACTACTGATGTTCATTTTACGGCTAATGTGCCTGCATCTTGTACGTTTAGCAACGTTGCTGATGGAACATTAGGACTCGTCACTGGAACCACCCTAAGCAGTGCTATTGCTGATGGTGGTACGGCTGGTACTGCTAAACTTACCTGCAACAATGTTCTTGCCACACTAACAGCAGATGCTCCTGCCCAAAACGGAACAGTGGATGGTTACGATCATAGTACAGCAGTAACCACTGTTGGTGTTACAGGGATTGGTGCTAATGCTGTCGCTATTGCTGCACCTGGTATTGCAACACCCGTACCTCTTCCGGGTGAAACGGATCTGACAGTTGACATGACAACAACTCCGCTAACTGGATTTATTCCTAGTGGTGACTACGACTTTTATGTGCGCTTGACTGTAGCCCCCTAGTCATAGGTTTCTTCATCAATTATCAGTCTTCTTTCGTCGTCAATTAGCTGCTAGGTAAAACGCGGGTAATATAGCCCTAGCAGCTAGTTATTCACTTGCAAAATTATTTAAAATACAGGAGTTAGTACCATGCTTGATTCCACTCCAAAATTAAACTCTTTTTCTAAAATCGCTGTCAAAGCATTCCAAATAGGTAGCGGTGCTTTATCTACCGCTTTCCTGTTGAGTAGTACAGCATTAGCACAACTTGGCGCATCACCCTTAATTATTGAAGCTGAGGCTAACCGGGGTCAAGCCCAAACGATGATTAATGTGATTAATGCGGGTGATACACCCTTACGGGCAAGAATTTACACTGAACCTTTTACCTACGATCGCGATAAAGGATTTCAAACCTTATCCTCTGACACGAATGATCTTAGCCCCTATCTACAATTTTCCCCCAGAGAATTAACCATACCACCAGGAGTCACTCGGCGGGTACGTTTAAGAGCAATCCTGGCTCCCAGCTTACCCGATGGAGAATACCGCACAGCCGTTTTTGCTGAAACCTTAAAAGAGTCGGTTAATGGTAGTGGTAAAAACGTGGGTGTGATCACTCGCGTAGCGACAACTGTTTATATCCGTAAAGGGGATGTATCTCCTAACTTAACTGTTGATAGCGCTCAGTTTAATGCCAATCAAAAAACACTTCAATTATTGGTCAAAAATATCGGCGATGCTTCTGTCCGGTTAGGGTCTAACTGGCAGTTAAAGCAGGCAGGAAAAATTATCCAAACAGGAGAATCCGTTCCAACTGCTATTGTGGCACAAAGCGATCGCAACTTGATATTGAATAATCATCCCGAATCGGAAGCGTTAGCACTTCTTCCTGGCAACTACCAACTCACTGGAGAATTAATTTGGGGTGATGATAATAGCAACCAACTTCCCTTCAGTGTTACTCTCACTGTTCCTGAACCATAAACATTGATCAGGAAAATTTTTGATGGTTGATTGTTCATCGTAGATTATTAATTGCTATGAACAATCAACCATGAACTATAAACATAAAATACCACTTTTTTTAAGCAGACGTTAATATCTGCCCTATGTTTCACGCCGTACCGCCCCATTCACCCCCAGAAATTGTACATCACGTAACTCCAGACAAGGCAGATCAAGTTCGCGAACATCCATTTATAATCGCCAACACGCCAACATTTCCCACCCAAAATCCTGTCGCATCTCATTCAATTCCGAGTTCACCGGAATTATTCTTCCCGGAATATTCAGACTCAAATTTACCGACTTTACCGGAAGGGATAGAACCATCCAACGCCGCCAAACTCGGACAACCGATTTCAGTCAGTCTCTCCGATAACCAGTCAGAACAACCCGAATTTTCTTCCTCGAATCCTTCTATTCAATTCAATCCTGTCAATCTGGATCTGACTCTCTATCCGGCTGAACCAAATAATTCAACATCGAATACTTTACCTCCCCCAGCAGACTCAAATCCTAGCTTAAATCCTGCCAATTCAACACCGGAACCCGGAAACCTCACTGACGAGGAACCCGCACCCCAACCTGACACATTACCCCCGCAAAACCCGGATATATCAACCCTTCCGCAAACTCAATTTTCAATCGCCCAAGTTCCTGATGACTTCTCCTCCTTTCTGGTAGGAATCAAAGTCAACAACCGCTCAGTAATTACTAGCACCTTAATTCGCGGACAAGAAGATGGAGAAAATGCGATTAATTTTGAGCAATGGTTATTACCTTACGACGCCATCGTTAAAGCCTTACAACTCACCGCCACCGTTTTACCCGACAATCAAATCGAACTGCGATCGCCTACCCAGGTTATTCGCCTCAACCCCAGTCAACTCAAGACGGATTCGGAATTAGGTTTAGTGTTTTCCGTGGCGGATGTGCGAACCTTATTCGGCGTAGAAATCGAATTCGACATTATTGATTATGCCGTTTCTATCCAAGCCCCCTGGTTAAATCAACGGCGTCAACGGGGAAAACGAGAAGTTATTATCCAAACCGAAGGATTACCCCGAATTGCCCCGTCTGGCTTCTCCCTTTCCGCTGTTGAACAACGAATTGATGCCAGTGGAACAGCGACTCAATCACCGAACTATCGGGGAAATGTATCCGCTGTTGGCAGTATTTTTGGCGGAAGTTGGTATATCCGCGCCAATCAACCCCAACTCTTTTCCTCTGATACCTGGAGTTTGGCGGAAGCGCGATTTCAACGCCAAACGGATGCGGCGGATTATATTATTGGATCTCAACCCCCCTTCTGGCGTAGTCAAAGTCCAGGAGATTATTGGGGATTCACCACGATTCAACGGAATGGTTTTATCCCCCAACTCCAACTCTACGGCGGTTCTGATCCCCGCCAACGCCTACAAGCGGCGCAAATCGGGCGCACAATTTCTGGAACAGCGGAACCGGGAACATTAGTGCGTTTGGTGAGAGGATTAAGTGATGAGGCGATCGCAGAAGTTCTGGTGGATTCTTCGGGTGTCTACCGCTTCGAGGATGTGGAATTCGAGAGTCAATCGTTTAATAATTATCGTATTTTACTCTATCCCCAAGGGCGACTCACGGAAACCCCAGAAATTCGAGACGCCACTTTTTCCAATGTCCCCGGACAAATCCCCGCCGGATCAACAGCCGTTATTGTCTCTGGAGGATGGCGACGACAATTGTCGGGTTTGAATCAAGAAATATTGGGCAATTTTACCGACGTTCAAGGTGGAGTGATGGGGCGCTGGGGGGTTTCTAATAGCCTGACATTAGGGGCTGGTGCGGTTTATGACGAATCGTTTCGGGGATTAGCAGAAGCCTTTTTTCAGCCAGAAGGCTTTCCCTTAAAAGCCGCCGTCTCGGTTCTAAGTGGTACAGAGGAGTCCGACTGGGATATTAACGCCAACGTACTCTTTGAACCCTCCCCTAATTTTACCGCCCGTTTCACAAGCGATCGCTTCGCCCAACGGTTGAATGCGTCTTGGCAAGTGTTACCCGGTTTCACCCTATTTGCCAATACCAGCACCAATGATGCGACGGCGGCTGGTGTACAATTCGCCTTAAGCAACAAAAACGCCTTTACCTTTGCCCGTCTCAGCGTCGATACCCAAAGCCGTTTCCGGTGGAACTTGATTCAACGCCTGAATCAATGGGAATTTCGGTCATTGGGGAATGAAATTAGCACCCAATCTGAACTCGGTTATCGTTTCTCGGATAGCTTAAGTACGGGTCATTCCCTGGTTCTCGGTTATGATACCCGTAACCAAAATGGTCATGACTCTTTAGCCAGCCTCACTTGGCGCTATCGTTCCCCCCAAAAATCGGGGGATGGGAACCCCCTCTGGGATGCCCAACTAGGGTATGGTATCGGTTCTCGCGGTTCCGGAATTGTCGCCTCAGTGGGAACCTCGATTTTACCGGGTTTACGCCTACAAGCGCGATATCAAGGGATAGCTGTGAGTTCCGATAACGCCGCTTTCAGCTTAAACCTCGTCTCCAGTCTCAATTTACAGCAAGGGATTACCCCCATAGATACCCAAACCGACTATCTCCGCACCCAAGGCGGACTCTTGATTCAACCCTTCTTTGACCGCAATCAAAATGGTAAACCTGATCCAGGGGAAAAATACTACACCGACTCCACCTTACTCCTGGTGAATCAGCAGTCTCTGGGATCATTACGCGCCGATATCCAAGAGGATCGGATCATCATGAATTTACCCCCTGGAACCTACCGCCTCGACTTTGATCCAGCGGGTTTTCCCTTTGATTGGCAAGTGATTAATCAAGCCTTGGCGGTGGAGGTGGTGGCGGGGAGTTATACCCCAATTCTCATTCCCTTAGTTCAGTCTTACACAATATCTGGAATTGTCACCGATAACCAAGATCAACCCGTGAGTGGGGCGAGAGTTGAAGCCATCCAACCGGATTCTGGTACTCGGTCATTTTCCATTACTAACGATGCTGGCGTATATTATTTAGAACGGTTACAGCAAGGAACATATCGCCTGCAAATCAACAATCAGCCTGCGTTTCCCCAGAGGATTGATCTGAAAAATAGTTCTGAATTTTTCCAAGAACTGAATCTGAATTTGCCAACCTCTGTAGATGGCTAATCTAACTATTTTCCTTTACTAAGTACCTAGATATAAATACTGTCCGCTGTTGAACGTTCACTTCTAAAGTGCGGGAATAGTCCTCTAACTGCTGCTTGGCGGCGGCTAAATTAGCATTGGTGGCTAACAAAGCTTGTTCTTTGTTGCCTATTCCCTGTTCCCTTTAACCCACCATCAACAATTCATTTAGCTTACTCTTCAACTCTGATGATGCCATCAGCGGCTTATAAACTTCACCCTCATAGGGTTTCCAGACATATCCCGGACTGAACGGTCGAAAATCTGGAGACGATTCCATCGCTTCGGATATGGCTATGGCTAAAACCAATCCTGGAAACATCAAATTAGAAGGGGATTCAAGCAATTCAGTGTAAGTTCTAAACTCATCCACTTCCACACCCACCAAGGCATAGCGAAACGTTGGAGCCGACTGTAAACGCTGATACAGCAGAATACCGAGTTCTGTCATCAGATAAGCACTTTCCGGTGTATCGATGCCAACCTCACTGACACGAGTTGGAGAAACGCGACACCACCAGTTCTCCTCGATATCTTGAAAAATTCCAACACGACATTGGGACTGGCTACCATTTGAGAGAACCCAGGAAACTTGGTCAAAATGATGGGAAAATTGCTCGGCGACAGCTTGTTGCGTCCCACATTCAGCCGATAAACTAAATATCCATGCCATTGCTGTTCTCCTCTTGAGAATCTTATCTCATGTCCGGTCAAAAATTCTTGAATAAAAACACCTGAAATCCTCAGTTTGGGTTTACCGTTTTCCTCTGCCATGCCGCGATAGTAAAGTTTTGCCATCAGCCTTCCATCAGCAAGAGCGCAATTACCGCATCAACTGAAAAAAAGTAGAGAAATATTTTGGCACACATCATTTAGTCATAATCCGACTATTTTCCTTTAATTCTCTCATAGTTCTCGACAAACCATTGATAGGTCAATTCTAAACCTTTCTTTAACGAAATTTTGGGTTGCCAACCAGCGGCATTAATTTTTGAGGTATCCAACAGTTTACGCGGTGTGCCATCGGGTTTAGAGGAATCAAATTTCAACTCACCCTCATAACCAACCACCGCTTTAATTAACATAGCCAAGTCTTTAATCGAAACCTCTTCTCCTGTCCCCACATTCACGAATTGGATATCATCATAGTGATTCATCAGGAAAACTAAGGCATCAGCTAAGTCATCCACGTATAAAAATTCCCGCAGCGGCGAACCCGTTCCCCAAATTTCTACCGCCTCAGCATTGTTAATTTTTGCTTCATGGGTTTTTCGCAACAGGGCGGGGAGAACGTGGGAATTGGCTAAATCGAAATTATCATTAAGACCATAGAGATTCGTGGGCATAGCGGAGATGAAATTTACCCCATATTGCCGACAATAATTTTCGCAAAGTTTGAGTCCGGCAATTTTGGCGATCGCGTAGGGTTCATTTGTCGGTTCCAGAAACCCCGTTAGTAGGTGTTCTTCCTGCATCGGCTGGGGACAGTGTTTGGGGTAGATACAGGATGAGCCTAGAAATAACAACTTTTCCACACCGGACAAATAGGCGCTATGAATAATATTTGACTCAATCATTAAGTTGTCATAGAGAAACTCAGCCCGGTAGGTATTATTGGCATTAATTCCCCCCACTTTTGCCGCCGCGAGGAAAACGTACTCTGGGCGTTCAGCGGCAAAGAAATCCTCGACGGCTTGCTGGCGTCTTAAATCCACCTCTTGGCTGGTTTTGAGGATAAGATTGGTATACCCGTTATCGCGTAAACATCTAACAATGGCGCTACCCACTAAGCCCCGATGACCGGCTACATAAATTTTTGAGTCCTTGTTCATGGTCATATTAGATAGTTGAAAACACTGAATAATCCATAATTCTAGGGCGGATAATATTGATATATTATTGGTTACCGTATTTTCCGAGTAACTCGCGTCCGCCCTTACAAATACGTACTTTTGACCTTTACTCAATCAACAGGTGCGTGAGCAGCGGAACGTTCGTAACTATTTTCATTGTGTTTTTCAAACAGTTCTGCCCCTTCACCATTCGATGATTTGCCGAAGCTGCGTAAATCGGCTTCCACCATCAGGGCGACTAACTGTTCAAACGATAAAGATGGTTGCCAATTTAACTTTTCCTTAGCTTTCGTGGGATCACCAATGAGTAATTCGACTTCCGCAGGACGTAAATAACGGGGGTCAAACTCTACATAATCTTGCCAATTCTTACCGACACAGTTAAAGGCAATATCCAAAAATTCGCGAATTGAGTGAGTTTCACCTGTGGCGACGACGTAATCGTCGGGTTCGTCTTGTTGCAGCATCAGCCACATGGCTTGAACATAGTCTTTAGCATAGCCCCAGTCTCGCTTGGCGTCTAGATTCCCCAGATAGAGTTTTTTCTGCTGTCCCGAGAGAATCCGGGCGATCGCCCGAGTAATCTTACGGGTGACAAAGGTTTCTCCCCGACGCGGCGATTCATGGTTAAACAAGATACCATTGCAACCAAATATCTCGTAAGACTCGCGATAATTCACCGTTTGCCAATGGGCATACACCTTAGCACAAGCATAAGGACTACGGGGATAAAATGGAGTGGTTTCCTTTTGGGGAACTTCCTGGACTTTACCAAACATTTCCGACGAACCCGCCTGATAGAAGCGCACATCAATACCCGTGCGATTTCGATAATCCCGAATCGCTTCCAACAGGCGCAGGGTTCCCATTCCCACCGCATCCACCGTATATTCCGGACAGTCAAAACTGACGCGAACGTGAGATTGAGCGCCCAAATTGTAAATTTCTTTGGGTCTAACTTCTTCGAGAATGCGGCGCAAGGTTACGCCATCGGTCAAGTCGCCGTAGTGCAGAAATAATCGGGCAGCCTGATTATGAGGATCAACATAGATATGGTCAATGCGATCGGTGTTAAAGGTGGAAGTCCGCCGGACAATCCCGTGAACTTCGTAGTCTTTCTCTAGTAATAACTCACTTAAGTAGGAACCGTCTTGACCAGTTATACCTGTAATCAGCGCTCGTTTGGGTTGCGTCATCCTTGAATCGTCCTGTGATGCGTATGGGCAACAGTGGTTGACAAAAGTGTTAATCTCCCGACTGGATTTTGGGATCAGGGAAATTATTCCTTAGATTATCCTAAAATTCCCAGCATCGATCAACTTTCTCTTGACTCATAACTTATCAAGCCTACCATGTCGGAGTTCGATGCTCTCTCTGGCGCGATTTTGCCATCGTTGTTCAGTCCGGTGTTTGGTTGATTTCCGTCAAAACCCAGGAAAGTCCTGTCTGGAATAACATTGAACACCGAAGCAATCCCAATACTACGCTGATTTACTCCATTTGAGCCGAGAGGTTTAATTCAGAATTAATCCTCCCATGCTCCCAATGTTTAATTCGTCAGTAAGCCCCATTATTTTTTGGAGCAATCATTACGCCGATTGTTTTCAAAACCAGCCAAAAATCCAGCCAAAAATTTTGGAAATTCACGTAATAAACATCGATTTGTACCCGACGTTTATAGGGAATGTCATTGCGCCCGGAAACTTGCCATAGTCCAGTAATGCCTGGTTTAATTGTCAAGATTTTATCCATGTAACGCCCGTATTTATGCATTTCTTCCGGGACTAGGGGGCGAGGACCAACCACACTCATATCTCCTTTCAAAACATTCCAAAATTGTGGAAATTCATCCAAACTGGTATATCGCAAGAACTTACCAATCCAGGTGACTCTGGGGTCTTCTTTGAGCTTAAAATTAGCTTCAAACTCACAACGAATAGAATTTGATTTTGTCATCATTTCTATCAACATTTCATCAGCATTTTCCACCATGGTTCTAAATTTAATGCAGCTAAACGGCTTATAGTCTTTACCGATTCGCTCCTGAACATAAAAAATAGGACCCGGTGAACTGATAGCGATTAAGACCGCTAAGAGCAGGTAAATCGGGAAAAACAACGTGAGAATCGATAGGGAAAATACGACATCAAACAGCCGCTTGGCAAAAATTCCGTCTAAGCGATATCGAGACAGACCTTTGGGTCTACTGCGTGGAGCGCGGGGCTGGATACCACGCTTCACGAACGCTCGCAACGTCTTGACGGAGATAAGTTGGCTTTGGGCAGTCATCTTACTCCTTCACTTCACACCACACGTCACGATCATAAAGCCAGAAGCGGTTAGCTAAGGCAATAGCGACCAGGAAACTGGAATTTATGACTCAACATCGTGACAGGTGGTCTCGATAGCAGCCGTCCAGAAACGTCAAGTAGCGATCGCTAAACACAGTTGGCGCAAATTGAGCCGCGTTTAATTGTATCTGTTCGGGACTAAAGGCAGTGGCTCGTGCTTCAAAGGCTTTCACCGCCTCCATCAAAGCCTGGGGACTTTGGTCTAGAAAAAACAGACCCGTACCCTTATCCGGATGTTTCCGGATATCCCGAACGGTTTCTAAAGCCCCACCCGCACCATAAGCAATAACGGGTGTACCACAAGCTTGCGCTTCCACCAAGGCAATGCCAAAATCTTCACAGGCAGCATACACAAACGCTTTCGCCTGTGCCATATACTCCTCTACCACGCGATCGGGACAAAAACCCAGGACTTGCACGTTAGGTTTAGCCAGATGGCGCAGCGCCTGCAATTGCGATCCCTCGCCAATGACGACCAAAGGATATCCCAGTTGATTGAACGCCTCCACGATTAAAGTCACTTGCTTATAACTAACCAATCGAGAAACCGTCAAGTAAAAATCTGACTTTTGAGCCTGGAAAGAAAACCGTTCAGTATGAACCGGAGGGTAAATCACCTGTGCCTCTCGCCTGTAGCAGCGCCAAATCCGTCGTGCGGTATGGCGGGAGTTGGCAATAAAATAATCTACCCGGTTGGCTGAGATCACATCCCATTGACGCAACCGATGCAGCAGATACCGCGTGATTGACCCAGGGAATCCCCGCCCCATAGCACTGCTGTTGAGGTAATCAAAGGTCAAATCCCAAGCGTAGCGCATCGGTGTATGGCAGTAACAGATGTGTAGCTGTTGTGGACGGGTGAGGACACCTTTAGCAACCGCATGGGAGGAGGAGAGAATTACATCATAATCCCGCAAGTCTAGCTGTTCAATCGCTAAGGGCAGTAGAGGTAAATATTTCTGCACCCCCTTGCTAGCCAAAGGAAAATGCTGTAGAAAGGTCGTGCCAATCCGACGCTCAAACAAATAACTGTGGGGATTGGTTGATTCAAAATCAATCAAGGCATACAAATCCGCCTCAACGGACTTGAGGATTTCTCGAACCACCCGTTCAGAACCCCCCGTTGCGTTGGGCGTTAGCCACTCATGCACCAAGGCATACTTCAAGAATCGTTATCCCCCAATACAAGTCTGTTCAAATAAGCTGTAGTTTCATTTATTTTTCCCCAGCTTCCAGACGTAGCATGCTACGTCTCTACATGCTTCCCCATATCATTATTGACCGGAGCAGTAAGCATTAAGATTATCAACTAATTGCTTTTCTGGAGTCGTTGCTTGCTGTAAACTCATCTGTGCTGTTTCCGCCCCTTGGCGGTCTTTCTGCTCAAACGCCACCGCGAAATTACGCATCGCTTGACTCGTATCGCGATACATGTTGACAAAACTGGCTTGATAGTCTTGCAATGTCTCGTCGGTTACCTCGATCGCGTTCATTTCTTCAGACGCCTTATCCATGACAGCCGCCGCTTGTCGCATTGCCTCAGCTTGCGGATTGTCCTCTTGAACTCCACTGGTCACGACTTTGGCGTCACTGACCGCCTGATTCGCCACTTGAATCATTTGATTACACTGGGCAACCTTGCTCTGACCACAGCTTACTGCCAATAGGCTAATCACAGCCGTGACACTTAGCCGCAGGAAATTTCGCCGGGGACGATACATGAATGCTCTTAGGTTCATTGAAGAATAAGCCGTCCAACATTTTAACGCTACTCCTAGCTTACTGACTTCTGCTGGGCTTCGATCGCAGCCGCAAGGCGTTGGAGTGTTTCAGTGAGTTCTCCAAGTTCTGCGAGTGACTCATTTTGGTTTTCGGCTAAGGTTTGCACCGCATCACTCAAGGCAAAGAGTTGGTAACCCTGTTGTTGAACTTGATGCCCTTGGTGTTGCACCTGCACAGCCAAAGCATCAACCCGCTTGCCTAGACACTCCACCGTCTCGGTTGTGGCAAGCACCGCCTCACCAATTTGTCCAACAATGGATTCCAAACGGCTGAGTCGAGCTTCTAGGGCAAGAGTCCTTTTGTTGGTAGAGTTGAGGTTGTTTGTAGCCTTTCCAGTCTGGGTGTGTTTATTCACCGATAATTGTTTCACTGCTTCAAAAAACTTATGTGAACTCCCAGTTTCTAAGAAAATAGCAATTGTCCATACTTTACTAATGATGACGCCGTTGATGCCACTGCCAAGCATCGCTGATAATTTTACTGAGCTCCGGGTATTTGGCAGACCAACCCAAAATTTTCCTCGCCTTGTCGCTACTACCCACCAAAATCGGTGCATCACCAGGGCGGCGATCGCACTCAATGATTTTAATCTCTTTCTGGGTGACTTGCCTTGCTGTTTCAATCACCTGTCGCACGGAGAACCCATTGCCACTGCCTAAATTAAAGATTTCACTCTTGCCGCCACTTAACAAATACTCTAGCCCGAGGATATGGGCATCTGCCAAGTCGCTGACATGAATATAATCGCGCAAGCAGGTTCCGTCTGGGGTGGAGTAGTCGGTTCCCCAAATGGCAATTGAGTCGCGTTTGCCTAATACTGTCCACAAGACCAAGGGAATCAGATGGGTTTCTGGGTAATGATCTTCACCGAGTAGTCCTTCGGGATTCGCCCCAGCCGCGTTGAAAAAGCGAAACACAATGAAACGTAACTGGTAGGCGCGATCAAAATCCGCTAGCATTCGCTCCATCATCCACTTACTCGTGGCATAAGGATTAATCGGATTTTGCGGATGGACTTCGGTCATGGGTACTTCCTGAGGCATCCCGTAGACGGCACAGGTGGAGGGAAACACTAAGGTTTTCACATCAGCGGCGACCATGGCTTCTAAGAGAGTCAGCGTACCACTGACGTTATTGCGGTAGTATTTGGCGGGGTAGATGACCGACTCCCCCACGGCAATATAGGCGGCAAAGTGGAGTACAGCGGCAATATTGTGGCTGGCGAAGATTTGGTCTAACAGGGTGCGATCGCCCACATCCCCGATCACCAATTTCGCTTTCAGGATCTCTTCTACAAACTCTCGATGTCCACAGACCAGGTTATCCAGGACAACGACGTTGTAACCCGCCCGTTGCAGGGCTAATACTGTGTGAGAGCCGATGTATCCAGCTCCGCCAGTCACTAAAATTTCCGGTTGGACTTGCGACACGCTCAAACCGCCCCTGTTTCGTTTTATAGACTAACTTTACAAATATTTTGGCTATTTGTCTTTGCTTGAATAGTAATTTTGCTCAGCCTCTCCCCCTCCCCTCTCCCTCATTTCCCTCATGCTTGTGGACAATGACGAGTATAATGCCCGTGTTAGGGTTATTTGAACCATGCTCTCCCCAAGTGATACGTTACACAAAACCTGATCCCAATCACCCCTAACTTGTTAATTGTTATTTTGAGGAGTCAGACTAACAAGTAACAATTCCTCGCTCACTGTCCAAACGTTACACCGTCAAAACACAATGTTTTTACTACTGACTCGAATCCTACTCTGGCTGCTGATTGCAGTTATTCTCTACAACCTGTTTAAGAAGGTAATCCCCAAGGAGTATTTTACCTTGCTTGGGGGTTTATTTCTGTTTGGCTTCATTGTTGTGGCGTTTTTCTCTCCCGGCAATGATGCCATATCAACGATTTGGGAGGTTCTCTCGTTTTTCTTGAAACCTGTCGGTGCTTCCATCGTGCTGTTGGGTTTTGCCCTCCGCCAAGGGCTGGATAAGTCAAAGAACCAGGTTATGGCAGCCTTACTAATCTTACTCCTCGCCAGCACGCCCTTTTTCTCTAACCTGTTGGCGGCTAGCACGGAACAAGCCGTGGTTACGCCTGAGTCGGCGGCGGCTCAAACCGCCTCAGCGATTGTGGTTCTTGGACAAGGCACTACCCAACCCGATGAACCGCCTCGAACCCAAGTTCAACTTACCGATACGGGCGATCGTATTCTTTATGCCGCTCAACTGTATCGACAATCTGGCAATAACCCCTTAGTCGTGGTTAGTGCTGGTCCTCGACCTAACCTGCAAGGAAATCAAGACCAAATTGTCGAAGCCAATGATATCCGCAGCTTACTGGTTCAGTTTGGGGTCCCCCAAAGCCGAATTGTGCTTGAACCCACGGGTATCAATCTCCGCACCAGCGCCGAAGAAGTCGAAGATATATTACGCGATCGCGGCATAGCAGATAATCGCGTTTTTCTGGTTACTTCAGCCTATAACAGCCGTCGTGCTCAACAGGCGTTTAGAAGTGTAGGTCTTAACAATGTTGTGGCTAAACCGACCGGCTTCTTTACCGTTCAACCCGGAACAACATCCACAATCAACCAGTGGATTGAATCCTTTATCCCCTCTGTAGAAGCGCTGACTGTCACGACGCGAATTGTGGAAGAGTTTTACGCCTCGATTTACTATTATTTGCGAGGTTGGCAAGCTCCCGCCGTTGTTTAACCATTTCGCGAATCTGAAAAATCTGAAAGGTGGTAACCCTTCACTTGGCTCAAGGGAACCTGGTTTGTAGGGGCGGGTTTCACCATTATTGTTGCTTACTTTACCCAGATACAACTCAACCCGCCCTATCTTCCCTATCATTCAGGCAAATTAATACAGGCGATTAGTTATGCTACAGCTTCTCTTGATTTGACGATAAGCGTTGCCAAGGGAACTATTTTCGATCTGAAACCCAATCAGGATTCCAGCCTTGAAGAATTTGACGGATTTATTGTTCAGGATGAATTTGGCAAACAAAAAGTTAATGTTCAAATTTCTCAAGAATTGCAAAGAATGCAGGAAATTTTGTTATGCTATGCCCTGAAAATAGATTATGAAAAGTATTTTAGATATAGAAGCTGGGTTGGTTATGCACTTATCACTGGAGACAATACCCCTGATGAAAAAGTCAAACTATCCTTGGAAATTAATAATATAGAACAAGATCAGGCGAGAGCAGCTTTAGATTACTGCCAGCAGCTTGTTCAACAAATTGAAAGAAAAATTGAGCAGTTTCAAACAAGTTTTATTTAAGCCAAAAAAGGGGAGTAGTCAACCCGAATTTAGTCTTAATAGAAGGCTAGGACATCGGTACAGAAACCGGGTTTTTCGTGAGGATGACAACGAAATATCCAGTTTTCACCCAAAGAAACCCGGTTTCTCGGAATACTTGACCGACGGGACTTCGGACGTTCGGCGAGCGCTCAGTCTAGCCGCGTGAGCGCGGCAACTGATAACTAACTATGGGTACAAGCATAATCTAACACGGGTTCTTGAAATCGGTTAGCTTTGAAATAGTTTTCATTCACGGACATAGTATCCGTTACTTGACCATTTTCCACGTCGCCAATTTTAATTCGCGAGAGTAACTCACGTTGGCAATTTCCCGAATATCTGACATACTTGCCATTGGCGTTCACATCAAAGTTAATCGCATTTCCATTACGACTAATGGTATTAAGTCCGACTTCCCAAGGTTGAGTATCGACCTGACCTAATTCACCCCCAGACGATGCTTTAGTCTCAGGAATAGGTCGCCACACAACACCGTCAATGGAATTCAAGCAGGCATTTTTACCACTCATATCTTTAAAGCAGTCGCCGTTTTTGTCGAGAATAACTACTTGGTCAACACTATTAAACTGTTTGAGTGTGTTGGTTACAGCTTTTTGGATTCCCGCGTCTTCACCAAGTCCAGCCGTATAGACTGTCCGACAAAATTGAAGTTGGGCAATTCCATTGGAGATATCAACGGTAAAGTTTTCACCACAGGTAGATTCGCCTCGGAAGTCAATCAAGTCAGCAAATCCTTCTTCTTTTTCGGCGGATGTGGGTCCTTGAACAACTTGCTCAATCGCAAATTCAGCAACATCGACGCGGGATGTGGCTCGGGTAACAGGTTCAACGTACCCTATCGTTTGATTATCGGCGGAAGGCTTAGGTAAAAAGACTTGAATTTGCCTGGGTTCATCTGGATTTTGGCTAATCGTCTGGGGTTGAGGTTGTGAGGTGGCTTCAGAGTTCTCCGGATGGGTTACAGAGGTGTTGTGCGCTTCCCCAGCCGATGCCGTTGTGAAGGATAGCGCCAAGACAGCACTTATCAATATTGATTGATGTGTTAAATTTATTTTACTCTGACTCATAAAATCAATAGTTCCTGATTTACCTACTGTTTTATGATTCAAGTAAATTCAATTTTATTCATCTTGCTAAAGTAATACCATTTTACTTTAAGTTGATGACTGAACAAACGTTACCTATTAGCTTTGATGTTACCACGGAGCGCCGCAGTGAGTGCTTTAAGAGTAGAGACACGCCATGGCGTGTCTCTACACGAGAGGATTATACTTAAACCTTTACCATTTTATGCGACGTAAACCTCTGCAAAACGTTTTAACTCAACCTAGATCAACAGGGTTAACGGTTCACGTTGTATTTTGGTTCAGTTTAAGCTTAACCATCGCCGCAATTTATAGTGGGTTAGCCCTGCGGGAAGCCTTTAGTCATGCCTATATTGTTCAAGATGATGCCCGCCAGCATGTCTTTTGGATGCAACGGTTTATTGATGGCGAATTATTTCCCCATGACTTAATTGCCGATTATTTCCAATCCGTCGCCCCTGTGGGATATACTGCCATTTACCGCATCGCCGCCGCTGTAGGTATCCATCCCTTTCTCTTCAACAAACTCTTACCGCCAATTCTCGGCGCGATCGCGACAGGGTACTGTTTTGGTATATCACTCCAACTCTTACCCGTACCTGCGGCTGGCTTTATCACCACAGTGCTACTTAATCAAAGTCTTTGGATGAAAGATGATCTCATCTCAGCCACACCCAGAGCCTTTGTTTACCCCCTATTCCTCGCCTTTTTATACTACTTATTACGCCAATCTCTACTGCCTTGCCTAGCCACAATCATCCTACTAGCCCTATTCTATCCTCAATACTTATTAATTTGTGCCGCCCTATTCATCCTACAAATTTTTACCACAAAAAACTCACTTCTACGAACCTCTGCGCCCCTCTGCGCTTACCTCCGCGCCCCTCTGCGTTTCCCCAAAAAACTAAAGCAACATCCCCATTACCTATCATTCTTATGTCTAATCCTCACAATAATCGCCATTTCCGGCTACGCCCTCATCCCCGGAAAATTCGATCCAGTCATCACCGCCACTCAAGCCAAACAATTACCCGAATTTTGGGGAACTGGACGCAGTTATTTTTTCAGTAATAACCCCTGGTATTTCTTTTTTCTCAGTCCCCGCAGTGGTTTATTAGACGTAGGCTTCGTTAGACCCGCAACTTTAGCCTTAGGCATACTATTACCCATTCTATGCCGATATCCCAACTCATTCCCGCTAGTTAAATCTATTTCCCCTCAGATAAGAATATTAACTCAAATAGTTTGGGCATCTATCTTAATGTTCATTCTTGCCCATCTGCTCCTATTTAACCTGCATCTTCCCAGTCGTTATACAGAACATAGCTTTCGTATTCTTTTATCCGTATCAGCCGGGATGGTTTTAACAATCACGCTGGATGCTATTTTGAGAACAGATTGCCATCCGGCAAAACTCAAAAAATTCTACCTTGGTCGAGGCAGGTTTAGTGACAGCAGGGCGAAAAGAAACAATAATGGAGAAACCCGTCCCTACTCAAAACTCAGAATCTACCACTACCTAACAATCAGCTTCATCACCGCAGCATTACTTTTCTATCCCTACTTAGTTAAACCCTTTCCGTTAACCAAATACAAAGAGGGTCATTTTCCGGCTTTGTATCAATTTTTTCAGCAGCAACCCAAAGATAGTTTAATTGCTTCAGTATCAGAAGAGACAGATAACTTACCCACCTTTGCCCAACGCTCTATTTTAGTCGGGCGGGAATATGCGATTCCTTATCATTGGGGGTATTATCGTCAATTTCGTCAACGCACAATTGACTTAATTAAAGCCCAGTATAGTTCGGATTTAGAGGAGGTGAAACAGTTTATCCAACGCTATGGAGTAGACTTTTGGTTATTAGACAATACTGCCTTTACACCAGAGTATCTAGCCAATCATGATTGGCTGCGAGATTATCAACCTGTAACTTTAGAGGCGCAAAAGAGGCTAACTCAGGGAATCACTCCAGCCTTAACTGGGGTAGTTGAGGATTGTTCGGTGTTTCAGATGGAGAGATTTGTGGTGTTGCAAACAACTTGTATAAGTAAATTCTAGGGGCGAGTTTAGCCACTGGACAAACTAGGGAGGGATTTATGATTTTAGTTTGGTGGATGCCAACCGGCTTTAAGCTATCATGCATTTAAATTGGGTATTAGTAGCGAGCAAGATGCTTGATTTAGCGAGCAAGATGCTTGATTTAGCGAGCAAGATGCTTGATTTAGCGAGCAAGATGCTTGATTTAGCGAGCAAGATGCTCGCACTACGGCAAGGATTGCGCCATTATTGATATTACGGTTTAAATGCCGAACAGCTTAACCCAATTTTTACGCACGACAACAGCTAAATTATTATTTAATTTTAGGGCATAAATTGTCGCTCGACCACAAGCCGTTAAGCCGATAATTTCTGTTCCCTCGGTACTCCAAGTAAAATGTTCTCTCCACTCCTGTTGACGAGGATTAAATAAATTTTTGGCGTAGAGTTTCAGATATAAAACTTATGGTAATAAAGGACTTTTTAATTCTCGTCGAACGGCTTCAGCTAATCCGGCTGATTTTCTGAATTGACCAATTTGATAAATTGACATTAAAACTAATAGCTCATAGCGTTCTGATTCAGTCAATCCAGTATGTTTTTCTTTAGCTTGGAGTTCTCCGAGACGTTGGTTTTGATTGGCATCCATTTTCAAATTAGCTAACTCAATTACATCCTCATTGGAAAGCTGAGGAAATTCTGAATTAATGTTGATTTCCGAGAGATTATTAAAGGTCGGCAAAATAATCTCTAGCGTATCAACTAAAACGTCTGAGATATTTCGCGCTGTAGCTTCTCCAAGACGTTGAGCCGATTCAACTAAACCTTCGGGTAAGTTAATAGTTATTGGGACAGTCATGATGTAGGAATAATAGCTTGCATCTATTATAGAGTAGGACAGGGCGACCTGAACCAATTTAAAATAGTATATTGATTGTCTTACTTGTTTCTGTCTTTCAACGCCACGAACGATGTGACTAATGCATAGAACGTAATTGGTTCTCCTGTAACAGCACATCAATCCACTCAGCCGTAGTTGGATCAGCAGGCGGTAAAGGCTCACCGTTATAATCTATAGCAAAAGCATAGCCAGCGCGGTCATAAACCCGATCAAGTAGCAAGTGCAAATCGATAATCGGTTCTGTATCCTCGGTTCGCAGAGGCAATGGAAAAGTTGGGATTAAATCTTGGAGGTTGAAGACATACAAATCGGCACGAGGACGGCGATCGCACTGACTCACCAAAATTCTGTAACTCCCTTGGGTATTATCACCAAAAACAGGCATTGGCTTTCCACCTCGGAGGAGATCGATCTCAACCAGGTGCGTCCGACTTGCCAAAACCTGTTGACGTTTCTCCAAATAGGTTTCCCGTCCTTTTCCAGAGCGCTTATTGGTGGGAGAGAGAACCTCAATGACTGTTACCACTTCTTTGGTGGTGACTTCTCTTACCTCTAGATAACCTTCTCTGAATTCCAAAGGTACTGGCACAGTGACGGTGACTGGCGTCGAGGGAGGTGTCGCAACAGCCACGTTAGATTGGTTTAAGTTGATTGGAGTACGAGAGTGTTCTACTGTCACATCAGGAATACCCACCAACAGCGCATCATCTCCATTCATCTGGTAAACCCGTTTCTCGATCGCAACTCGATATTTGGGAAGCAGTTGAGGATTCAATGTCTCAGCCAGGATACTGATCAGCAAGTGATGGACTTCCGACCAAAATTCGGGATTCTCTAGATAGGGGTTCATCCCTGGAAACGGGGAAGGCATAAGTAGACTAGGACGGGCATCGTTTTGATAGTTCTATGATACTTTCAGATACAATAAAGGGCTGTAGAGAAAACGGTTTCAGGAGAAAAACGCGAGTGCTAACCCTTGGCGTCAACATTGACCACATTGCCACAATTCGACAGGCGCGGCGCACTGTGGAACCCGATCCCGTGGCGGCGGCGGTGTTAGCTGAATTAGCGGGGGCGGATGGAATTACTGCCCACCTGCGGGAAGATCGACGCCATATCCAAGATCGGGATATCCGACTCTTGCGCCAGACGGTGCGAACTCACTTAAATATGGAAATGGCACCAACAGAAGAAATGGTGGCGATCGCACTTGAGGTTAAACCGGATTATATTACCCTGGTTCCGGAACGGCGGGAAGAAGTCACAACCGAAGGAGGATTGGATATTGCGGGTCAAAAATCCCGCCTAGGTGAGGTGGTGGCTCAGTTGCAAGATGCCGGGATTCCCGTTAGTCTATTTATCGATGCTGATCCTGCCCAGATCGAAGCCTCGGCAGCTATTAACGCCAAGTTTATTGAACTGCATACAGGGTCTTATGCCGAAGCCAAAGACGAAGCCAGTCGCCAAACGCAACTGGAACTCTTAGCCAAAGGATGCCAACAAGCGATCGCGGCTGGGTTGCGGGTGAATGCAGGTCATGGTTTAACCTATTGGAATGTCTACCCAGTGGCTTGTTTAGAAGGTATGGAAGAACTTAATATTGGTCATAGCATTATCGCACGAGCTTCGCTAGTTGGATTAGAACGGGCAGTTCGGGAGATGAAGCAAGCTATGCGGAGAAAGGGTAAAGCTGTCTTATAAAGACAGGGTTTCAGACCCAAAGGAGTTTCGATGAAGGGAGTTAAGTCAAAAGTAATGTAGATATATACCATGGGATGTCTATCAATTGTAGGGGCGGGTTTAGGGACAATTGTAGGGGCGGGTTTAGGGAATAAATTCCGCTATTCACCGATAACGGAACAACAAAACCCGCCCTATCTCACCGATAACGGAACAACAAAACCCGCCCTATCTCACCGATAACGGAACAACAAAACCCGCCCTATCTCACCGATAACGGAACAACAAAACCCGCCCTATC